>JAVHWG010000405.1:0-8934 GCA_032159965.1 Mycobacterium sp. | reverse complement strand
GGGAATGCCTCGGCGTTGCCCGGTGCCCGTTCGGCGCCGAGTGCTTCGCGGAGAAGGCCAGAGGAAAGGCTGCCGGTGTCGATATCGTGGTGACCAACCACGCGTTGCTTGCCATCGATGCGCTGTCCGACGCGCCCGTTCTTCCTGAGCACGACCTGCTGGTGATCGACGAAGCACACGAACTCGTCGACAAGGTCACCGATGTTGCTACACAAGAGCTTTCGGCAACTCCCCTGGCGGTCGCCGCGCGGCGGATCGCTCGCCTCGTGGAAACCGAAATCGTCGAGCGCCTCGAGACGGCAACTGCAGCGTTGACCTCGGCGATCCGGGACATGGCACCCGGCAGGATCGATCAGCTCGACGACGGTCTGGCCACGCATCTGGCCGCCCTGCGCGACGCAGCCAACGCCGCGCGCCGTGCCGTGCCCACGGCGACGGGAGATGCGCGGGCCAACGCCACACGTACGGAGGCGATCGCCGCCCTCGACGAGATCGCCGAAACATGCTCGCGGACGCTCGAGTCGTTTGGCCTCGAGATCCCCGACCGCACCGACATCGTCTGGATCACCCGGGACGACACCCGCGGTTACGTCTATCTGCGGGTTGCCCCGCTGTCGGTCGCGGCACTGCTGCGGGGCGGGTTGTTCCAACGCGCCACTGCGGTGTTGACGTCGGCAACTCTGACCCCGGGTGGGTCGTTTGACGCGGTGGCTTCCGAATGGGGCCTCGCGGGTGAGGACTCCGACGAGCCTCGGTGGCGGGGCATCGATGTGGGATCGCCCTTCTCCCATGCGAAGTCGGCCATCCTGTACGTCGCGCGCCACCTACCTCCGCCCGGCAGGGACGGTGCTGGGTCAGCCGAACAGTTGGCCGAGATCGCGGCGTTGATCGGTGCCGCCGGCGGTCGCACACTGGGTCTGTTCTCGTCCATGCGCGCAGCGGTCTCCGCGGCCGAGGAGATGCGTCAGCGGCTGGCCACTCCGGTGCTGTGCCAGGGTGACGACGCCACCGCCGCTCTCGTCGAGCGATTCGCGGAGGACCCGCAAACGTCATTGTTCGGCACACTTTCACTGTGGCAGGGCGTCGACGTTCCCGGCCCGTCACTGTCACTGGTGATCATCGACAGGATTCCGTTTCCCCGCCCCGACGATCCGCTGATGGCCGCACGCCAGCGGGCGGTGAGCGCGCGCGGCGGCAACGGGTTCATGACCGTCGCAGCCACCCATGCCGCCCTTCTGCTGGCGCAGGGGTCGGGGCGGTTGCTGCGGCGGGTCGACGACAAAGGCGTCGTTGCCGTCCTCGACTCACGCATGGCAACTGCCCGTTACGGCCGCTATCTGCGAGACTCGTTGCCGCCGTATTGGTTTACCACTGACCGAAACACGGTGTTGGCGGCGTTGAACCGGCTCACCGCGGGCAACCAGTGAAGGGATCGTCATGAGTCCGCTTGCGCGCGTCGTGGCGGTCGTCGGCTGCCTGGCCCTGCTGGTCAGTGGTTGCACCCGCCTGTTGGCAGGCACGCCGGTGTCGGTGTACGCGGACCCGTTCCGGGTGGCCGGACTTGCTGCCAACGACGGACCGTCCGGACTGCGCCCTGACGCGCCGGCCCCCACCCGGAAGGTGCTGAACGCCAGCGGTGGCCGCGAAGAACTAATCGCCAGTCAGGCTGTCAGCGACATCGAGGATTTCTGGACGGACGGCTACCAGCCGCTGAAAGGGCGGTTCCAGCCCGTCACCGCGGCGGTTTCGTGGGACTCCGCCAGCTACGACGGCAGCACCTTCTGCGACAACGAGACCTACGAACTCGTGAACGCGATGTACTGCTGGGACAACAACGCAATCGGCTGGGACCGCACGCAATTGTTTCCCATTCTGCGCAGCACATTCGGAGAGATGTCCATTCCTCTGGTACTCAGCCACGAGTACGGGCATGGGATCCAGCGCTGGGCGGGTCTGGCGAATCTGAGCACGCCGTCGTTGGTGGCCGAGCAGCAAGCCGACTGCTTTGCGGGCGTGTACATGCGGTGGGTCGCCGAAGGCAAGTCGCGGCGGTTCACCGTGAACACCGGCGAAGGACTCAACAGCGTTCTGGCCACGGTCATTTCCACACGCGACCCGGTGCGAACCATCGCAGGGCGGGAGTCCGACATGGACGAGCACGGGTCGGCGTTCGAGCGAATCTCGGCATTCCAGATGGGTTTCACCGACGGGCCCACCGCGTGCGCCGGCATCGATCAGAACGAAGTCAAGCAGCGGCGCGGTGACCTGCCGGTGGCGTTGACCCGAAATTCGACCGGCGACTGGCCGGTCAGCGTGGAATCGGTAACGGCGGTCGTGGAAGCCATGAATCAGACGTTCCCGCTGGTGAATCCGCCGAATCTGACGTTCGACACGCCGTCGGCCGGATCCTGCGCCGCCGCCACACCCAGCCCGCCGGTGTCGTACTGCCCGACTACCAACACGATTGCCGTCGACCTACCGGGGCTCGCTGACATGGGCACGCCCGGCGGCCGGAACCGTCGTTTCGCTCTTCCGGTGGGCGACAACACGGCCTACTCGGTGTTGGTGTCGCGCTACATGGTGGCGCTCGCCCACCAACGGGGCGTTGTACTGGACGACGCCGCCGCGGCGCTGCGCACCGCCTGCCTGACCGGCGTGGCCACCACGGCGATGTCGAAGGAGATCACAGTCGGAAGCGACGTCGTCGCCCTCGCGGCAGGCGATCTGGACGAGGCCGTCTCCGGAATGCTTACCAACGGCCTCGCGGCGAGCGACGTGAACGGCGCCTCGGTGCCGTCGGGCTTTTCGCGCATCGACGCGTTCCGGGCCGGGGTGCTCGGTGACCAGGATCGCTGTTTCAAACGCTTCCCTTGATTGCCTTAGGCGAGCGTGACGAGGCCGAGCTCGCTGTCGCCGGCCAGCAGCGAATTGTGCGGAAGCACCCGCACGGTGTACCCCACCGGCCCCGCGACCGGCAGCGGTGTGGTGGTTGCGAATATCTCGTCACCGCTGTCGGCGGTGCCCGTGTGGGACATCGGCATCCGCACCGGGTCCAGCAGCGTGTCGTCCGCGTCGACCCGTCCGACGGCGGCCTGCACGCTCACCTGGTCCGGCGACAGGCCCGCGAGGTGGACCGTCGCGGTCAATGTCATCTCCGACCCGAGAATGGGAGTGTCCGGTAGTCCGGCGCTGTCCACCTCAGTGATCTGAATCTTCGGCCAGCTGTCGTAGACCTGGTGCCGGAATTCGGCCAGCTTGCGTGCAGTGCCGAACTCGTCGCCGTCGATCGGCGTCAGGGTGCGATGCCGCGATTCCGCCGCGGGCGCGTAGTACTTCTCCGTGTAGTCGCGAACCATCCTCGACGCCAGTACTTTCGGCCCCAACACCCGCAAGGTGTGCCGCACCATCTCGACCCATCGCCGTGGGATTGCGGCCGAGTCGCGTTCGTAAAACTTCGGCGCCACAGTCGATTCGAGCAAGCTGTACAGGCTGGCTGCTTCCATGTCGTCGCGTCGCTCGTCGGACACCCCGTCGGCAGTCGGTATCTCCCAGCCGTTTTCGCCGTCGTACCACTCGTCCCACCAGCCGTCGCGGATCGAGAGATTCAGACCGCCGTTGAGTGCGCTCTTCATGCCCGACGTGCCGCATGCTTCCAGCGGCCGCAGCGGATTGTTCAGCCAGACATCGCAACCCCAGTACAGCAGGCGAGCCATCGACATGTCGTAGTCGGGAAGGAAGGCGATGCGGTGCCGGACGTCCGGCCGGTCGGCGAACCGGACGACCTGCTGAATCAACGCCTTTCCGCCGTCGTCGGCCGGATGCGACTTGCCCGCCACGATCAACTGGATGGGCCGCTCCTTGTCGAGCAGCAGACGTTGCAGCCGATCGGGGTCGCGCAGCATCAGGGTCAGCCGCTTGTAGGTGGGCACTCGCCGGGCGAACCCGATGGTCAACACACCCGGATCGAAAGCTTCTGCAATCCAAGATAATTCCGCCTCCGGAGCGCCGCGCTCCAGCCAGGAGAGCCGCAGCCGACGGCGGACGTCGTTCACCAGAAGCTCGCGTAGTTGGCAGCGGATCCACCACAGGTGTCCCGGGTCCACTTGCTGCAGGCGCTCCCACGTCGCCGGCTCGTTCGGCGAATCCGAGCCGATCAGTTCACGGGCCAGCTCCAGCCACTGGGGTGCTGCCCACGTGGGCGCGTGAACGCCGTTGGTGATCGATCCGATCGGAACCTCGTTCGTGTCGAAGCCCGGCCACAGCTCGTTGAACATCCCGCGGCTGACCCGGCCGTGCAGCAGTGACACACCGTTTGCCCGCTGTGCCAGCCGAAGTCCCATGTGCGCCATGTTGAATTTCGTGGGGTCGTCCTCGGCGCCCAACGCGACGATCCGATCCAGCGGCACGTCAGGGACCAGCGTGGAATTCTTGCCCTGCCCCCCACCGAAGTAATGGCGCACCATCTCCACCGGGAACCGGTCGATGCCCGCAGGAACCGGCGTGTGCGTCGTGAATACCGTGCTGGACCGCACGACCGTCAGCGCCGTGTCGAAGTCCAGTTCCCCGTCGGTCATCAGCTCCCTGATGCGCTCGATGCCGAGAAACCCTGCGTGGCCCTCGTTCATGTGGAACACCTCGGGCGCACTGATCCCTTCGATCGCGGTGAACGCCCGGATCGCCCGCACACCGCCGACGCCGGCGAGGATCTCCTGCTTGATGCGGTGATCCTGGTCACCGCCGTATAGCCGGTCGGTCACGCTTCGCAGATCGTGGTCGTTCTCGGGAATGTCCGAATCCAGCAGCAGCAACGGAATTCGGCCCACCTGTGCCACCCAGACCCGCGCCCAGAGTTGATGGTTGTCGGGAAGATCCAGCGACACGAGCGCAGGCTCGCCATCCGCCGACGTCAGCAACCGCAGCGGAAGTCCTTGCGGATCCAGCGACGGATAGGTTTCCAGCTGCCAGCCTTCGTTGGTCAGCGACTGCCGGAAATACCCGGATCGGTAATAGAGACCGACACCGATCAGCGGCACACCGGAATCGGAGGCGGCCTTGAGGTGGTCACCGGCGAGAATGCCGAGGCCGCCGGAGTAATTGGGAAGCACCTCGGCGACGCCGAACTCCATCGAGAAGTAGCCGATTCTCGTCGGCGGCGACGAGCCGAGTGAGCCGTCAGCCACCCGTTCCTGGTACCAGAGCGGGCGGGCCAGATAGTCCTTCAGGTCATCGGCCAGACGGTCGAGCTCCTCAAGGAATTGCTGATGTCCGGCAAGCTCGTCCAAGCGTTGCGACGTCACCGCGCCCAGCAGCGCGACCGGGTCCATGTTGCTGCGCTCCCACAGGGCGGGGTCGATCGACGCGAACAGGTCCTGCGTGGGTTTGTCCCACGACCAACGCAGGTTGACCGAAAGCTGCTCCAAAGCGGACAACCGGTCGGGGAGGTGAGCACGGACCGTGAATCGACGCAGTGCTTTCACGCGGCATTACCTTACGCAGAATTCGCGCCTGTGCAGTCCCAATGCGGTGCCGGACCCGTGCTGATGGGGTCCGCGCATCTGGCTCTTCAGCTCACCTGCGTTTGGGACCGACACTACGGTGGGAATGAATCGGAGAACGGCAGCAGACGAGGAGCGCGACGCTTGTCGCGCATCGAAGGAGTGATCCGTGCCCGGGCGTATCGAAATCGACGATGTGCAACCGGTCGTCTCCTGCGGGAAGTTTCCGGCGAAGGCGGTGGTAGGCGAGATCGTGCCGGTGACCGCCACGGTGTGGCGCGAGGGGCACGACGCGGTGGCCGCGACGTTGGTCGTGCGCTACCTGGGCACCGGGTACCCGCCGCTGAGCAGTTCCGCGGGCCGGACCATCACCGCCACGCCGGGCGCGGCGACCACGCGCGCGCCAAGAGTCAAACCGAATCTGTTCCCGATGTCCCCCGGCACCGAGCCGGACGTGTTCCACGGCCACTTCACCCCGGACAGCGTCGGACTGTGGACATACCGGGTCGACGGCTGGGGCGATCCGATCAACACATGGTTCCACGGGGTCACCGCGAAACTGGAGGCGGGCCAGAGCGAATCCGAGTTGTCCAACGACCTGCTGATCGGCGCCAATCTGTTCCAGCGCGCCGCTACCGGCGTGCCGCGCAAACTGCGCGACCCGCTGCTCGAGGCGGCCGCGGCACTGAGCGCACCCGGGGAACCGTCGACACGGGTCGGGGCCGCGAGCACCGACGAGGTCATCGAGCTGCTGGGCCAGTACCCGCTGCGCGAACTTGTGACTCGAGGAGATCAGTACGGCGTGTGGGTCGACCGGCCGCTGGCCAGGTTCAGTTCGTGGTACGAGATGTTCCCGCGGTCCACCGGCGGACGCGACGCGAACGGCAAACCCGTGCACGGCACGTTCGCCACGGCCGCGGAGGCGCTGCCACGTATCGCGAAGATGGGTTTTGACGTCGTCTACCTGCCGCCCATCCATCCGATCGGGAAGGTGCACCGCAAGGGCCGCAACAACTCCGTCACCGCGACGCCCGCCGACGTCGGATCGCCGTGGGCGATCGGCAGCGACGAGGGCGGCCACGACGCCGTCCATCCCGATCTGGGCACCATCGACGACTTCGACGTGTTCGTGACCGAGGTGCGCAACGAAGGGATGGAGGTGGCGCTGGACTTGGCGTTGCAGTGCGCGCCGGACCATCCGTGGGCGCGCGAGCATCCCGAGTGGTTCACAGTGCTGCCCGACGGGACCATTGCTTACGCGGAGAATCCGCCGAAGAAGTACCAGGACATCTACCCGATCAACTTCGACAACGAACCCGACGGGTTGTACCGGGAAGTGCTGCGGGTGGTGCGGCATTGGATCGACCACGGCGTCAAGATCTTTCGAGTCGACAATCCGCACACGAAGCCGCCGAACTTCTGGGCATGGCTGATCGAGCAGGCCAAGAACATCGACCCGGACGTGCTGTTCCTGTCGGAAGCCTTCACCCGCCCGGCACGCCTGTATGGCCTCGCCAAACTCGGATTCACCCAGTCCTACAGCTACTTCACCTGGCGGACGGCCAAATGGGAGCTCACCGAGTTCGGCGAACAGATCGCCGAGCACGCCGACTATGCGCAGCCGAACCTGTTCGTGAACACCCCCGACATCCTGCACGAAAGCCTGCAGACGGGCGGACCGGGGATGTTCGCGATCCGCGCGGCGCTGGCCGCCACGATGAGCCCGTCGTGGGGCGTCTATTCAGGCTACGAGCTTGTCGAACACCGCCCGGTTCGCGATGGCAGCGAGGAGTACCTCGACTCCGAGAAGTACGAACTGCGGCCGCGAGACTTCGACGGCGCGCTTGAACGCGGCGACTCCCTCGAGCCCTTCATCACCCGGTTGAACGAGTTGCGACGGGTACACCCCGCGCTTCGTCAGATGCGCACCATTCACTTCCACCAAGTGGACAACGACGCCCTGCTCGCGTTCAGCAAATTCGATCCGTCGACAGGTGACGCGGTGCTCGTGGTGGTGACGCTGAATCCCTTCCTCGCCGAGGAAGGGACGGTGTGGTTGGACCTGCCAGCCCTGGGTATGAACTGGTACGAGCGGTTTTGGGTGCGTGACGAGATCACCGGCGAGGAATACCAGTGGGGACAGTCCAACTACGTCCGCCTTGATCCGGCCAGGGCGGTCGCGCACATCCTGAATCTGCCGCCGGTGCCCGAAGATGCGCGCCTACAGCTACTGCGCAGGGAGTGACGAATGACTCAGTCGAAGCAAGTCTCGAGCGACCATCTGGCGCCGAGCGGACCGGACCTCGACCGGCTGCTGGCCGGCGAGCACCATGACCCCCACGCTGTTCTGGGCGCACACGAATACGGTGATCACACGGTGATCCGGGCGTACCGCCCGCATGCCGCCGAGGTGGTAGCGCTCGTCGGAGCCGACCGGTTTCCACTGCAGCACGTCGCCGGCGGGGTGTTCGCCGTCGCGCTGCCGTTCGTCAACCTCGTCGACTACCGACTCGAGGTGAGCTATCACGGCGCCGACGGGGCCCTGGACGTGCACAAGGTCGCCGACGGTTACCGCTTCCTGCCCACCCTCGGCGAGATGGACATTTATCTGTTCCAGGAGGGTCGCCACGAACGTCTGTGGGAGATCCTCGGCGCGCACCCGCGGACCTACCGCACGCCTGACGGAGACGTCGACGGCGTGTCCTTCGCGGTATGGGCGCCCAACGCCAAGGGCGTGAGCCTGCTCGGCGACTTCAATCGCTGGGACGGCAACGAGGCCCAGCTGCGGATGATGGGGTCGTCCGGCGTCTGGGAGTTGTTCTGGCCCGATTTCCCCGAGGGGGGCCTTTACAAGTTCCGGGTGCACGGCGCCGACGGGGCAGTCACCGACCGTGCGGATCCGTTCGCATTCGCCACCGAGGTGCCCCCGCAGACCGCATCCAGGGTCAGCACCAGCCGGTATGAGTGGCGCGACCAGGAGTGGTTGGCGCGCCGTGCTGCGACCAATCCCGTGTTCGCGCCGATGAGCACCTACGAGGTGCACCTGGCGTCGTGGCGCCCGGGGCTGTCCTATCGACAGCTCGCCGACGAGCTCACCGAATACGTTGTGTCCCAGGGTTTCACCCACGTCGAAATGCTTCCCGTTGCAGAGCACCCGTTCGGCGGATCGTGGGGATACCAGGTCACGTCGTATTACGCACCAACATCGCGAATGGGCACGCCCGACGACTTCAAAGCGTTGGTCGACGCCCTACATCAGGCCGGCATCGGCGTCATCGTGGACTGGGTGCCCGCCCACTTCCCGAAGGACGCGTGGGCACTGGGCCGATTCGACGGAACCCCGCTCTACGAACACTCCGACCCGCACCGCGGCGAGCAACTCGACTGGGGTACATACGTTTTCGACTTCGGCCGCCCGGAAGTCCGCAACTTCCTGGTC
>JAVHWG010000388.1:0-3449 GCA_032159965.1 Mycobacterium sp. | reverse complement strand
CGATTCGGCCGTCACGTCGACTGAGCGAGACATGGGAGCAGACTATCGCGGGATCGGGGCGGCATGACGACCCGCGGACATTGCCCTCGCCCCACGACTCGTGGAGTCTTTTCAGCGGGCAGCGCTGGTCATGCTCCACGAATCGCCGGGCGGGGCGCATCACCGGTTACGCAGGCCGACCAAGATCAGGGCTGACCCGAGCAGCGGTGCCACCGTCCTGACGTGGTTCCACGCCGTCCACGGCACCAGGTAGGCCCGCCACTGGCGAAGCGCATCGGGCGCCGACATCGATCCGGGGTCGAGTGCGTCGAGCGCGTCGTTGAGCGGTACGTTCACTGCCATCGTCACCACGACCGCCACCAGCGCAAGCACGGCCCCGGCGATGATGAAGCCGCTTCCGGGCCGTGTGAAGTGAATAGCTGCGATCACACCCACGACCAGCGCAAGCACCGCGGACCCGAGGAACAGCGCCAGGAACGGCCCGTTGGCCTGGGCCTCGGCGTTGATTCCCTTCATGGCCGCGATCGCCTCAACGGGCCGGGCGCGGTCCAGGCCTCTGATCACGAAGGTCGAGAACGCGTAGAACAGACCGCCGACGGCGGCGCTGCCGATGGCGGCCGCGGCGGTGGCGACTACATAGGGGCTCGTGGTCATGGCATGAGTGAACCCGAGAAAGCCGAGACGATCCATCACTTATCGTCGCGATTACATACGCGATCGTCTACATTACCTCCGTGGACGTGCTTGGCGGACTACTCGACGGCGTACGCGCCCGCGGCGCCTTCGTGCTGCGGCTGTCGCTGGACCCGCCGTGGTCGATGCGCATTCAGGATGAAGCCCCGCTGACCTTGATCTGCATGACCCACGGCGAGGCCGTCCTGGTCTGCGACGCGGGTGACACCCTCGTCGTGCGTCCAGGTGACGTCGCGGTCGCCAAGGGTGTCGGGGCGAGCGCAGCGACGGGAAAGAGTTACGAGCACTACCTGTTCGCCGACGACGCGGGCACCGAACCGCAGGTGGTCATCCATCCCGGCAACCGGTGCACGACGTTGCGCGGCGAGGACCTGCGGTTCGCGATGTCCGTCGGGGTGCGCACCTGGGGCAACGCGGCCGCTGGCGCACACCAGGCGGTGATCTGCGCCTATCAGGACCGCAGCGAGGTGAGCGCTCGACTGCTCGACGCGCTTCCGACGATGTTCGTGCTGCGGGCCGAGCACGCGCGCACGCCGTTGGTCGACCTGCTCGCCGTCGAGGCGGGCCGCGACGGGCCGGGCCAGGAGGCGTACCTGGACCGCCTGCTCGACCTGTTGCTGATGGACGTGCTGCGAACCTGGTTCGACCGCGACGAGCATGCACCTGCGTGGTGGCAGGCCGAGCACGACCCGATCGTCGGTCCCGCGTTGCGGCTGCTCTACAACAACCCGGAGCACGGCTGGACGGTGTCCAATCTCGCTGCGGCAGTGGGATGTTCACGTGCACTGTTGGCTCGCCGTTTCACCGAACAGGTCGGCGAGCCACCCATCTCGTTCCTGACGAACTGGCGTCTGGCGTTGGCCGCCGACATGCTTCGGTCCGGCCCCACCACGATCGCCGCGATCGCCCGGCACGTCGGCTACGGCACGCCGTTCGCCCTGTCGAGCGCGTTCAAGCGGGCGTATGGGATGAGTCCGAATGCGCATCGGGAGGCGAGCCGGATGAGTGGCGCCTAGCCAGCATTCCCGCCACCGACGTGGAGACGACCGTGACGAGTGCTCCGAGGATGAGCGCCGACGGTTCGCCCGGCCCAAGCAGGTGCTGCTCGATGCCGAGCGTGGCCGCCGCGACCGGCACGCCGAGCTGGGCGGCCGCCAGCGCGCCGAGTGACAGCGGTTGGCCGAACAGCCTGCCCGCGCAGTGCGCGAGTATCGCCCCCAGTCCCAACGCCAGTCCCAGCAGGATGAATTGGGGATGCTCGCCGAGCTCGCGCACCTGAAGTGAGGCCCCGAGCCAGACGAAGAACAGGGGCGCGAAGAAGCCCTCCGTAACGCCGAACAGTTGACGAGCCAGCCGGCGCGGCTCCCCGTTCGCCGAGACGACGAGGCCAAGTGCGAAGCCCGCCAACATGATCGATACGTGAGTGGCGACGGCCAGCGCCGCGAGGCCGAACAGGATGATGAGGTTGATCCGTAGTTCCAGGGCCTGCCTGCGGTCATGCGAATAGTGGTGCAGGCGCTTGTTGAGGCCGCGGCCCTCGAGGTACGCGAGCACCACGTACGTCACCAGTGCGCACGCCACGATGGCGAGCGCACCGAGCGCAGCACGCGGAGCCCGGCTGGGGTCGATCACCAAGGGCAGCAACACGATTGACGCGGCGTCGGCGATGGCGATCTGCGCGGTGACCGAAAGGACGCGCGGCCCCGTGAGCCCGAGCGAGTCGATCACGGGCAACGCCAACGCCGCGGACGACGACGCCATCAGGACCGCGTACAGCGCCGCATGGCCCGTACCGAAGGCAGCTGCCAAGCCGACGGCGAGGGCCGCGGCGACGACGCCGACCAGCACCGCTCGCAGCACCGCCCTCGGCAACGCCCCACGCAGGGAGGCGTCGCGCACCGGCACGTGCGTGCCGACCACGAACATCACCAGCGCGAACCCGACGTTTGCCAACAGCGTGAAGGTGGGGTCGGTGGTGTCGACGATGTCGAATCCGGTACGGCCGATGACGATGCCCGCGGCGAGTTCACCGACGACCACCGGGATGCCGAGTCGCGGCACCGCGGCGAGCAGCGGTCCGGCCATGCCGATGACGGCCACCAGGCACAGGGTGGCGAACCCGAACCCGGTCATCTCAGGGGTTCACCGCAACTGCCACGACACCAGTCGGCACGGGATGGGGGTGTTCTCGTCGGTCAGGTAGCTGGCGCACACCCGGTGATAACCATCGGCGACCTGCAGCGCCGTGTTGGTCTGAAAGTGTCCACGCACCAACAGAATCGGCGACAGCTTCTGCTTCGCCGCTATCCTCGCGAGGTCCCCCTTGACGCGGACGTTGGTCTCGTTCAACAGGGCGAGCCCGCCCGCACGCAGAATGTCCTTGGCCTTGCGGAAGGTGGGTTCGGCGGCCTTGAGCGCCTTCACCGTCGCGTCGACCGTGTGCGCTTCCGCGATCAGGCTGAGATAGTCGGCGGCCGCCTCGTAGTCGTGGTCTTCGGGTTGGGCGAGCCACTTGACAGCCATCCGGTCACGATAACCGTGGGATGGCCGTCGACGGCTGTCAATCGATTGTCAGCGCGCGATCGAGCCAGACGGTCCCACAGCCGCTTGACATTCATTAGTATGGCTAGACTCTGAGATCACCGTTGGCCGAGCCTCCGGTCTTCGAGGAACCGTTGGGTGGTGGGGATTGCGATGATGAGTTTGCTCAGGCGGGCATGGATACCGCTGCTCGTCGTCGTCGTGATCGTCGTCGG
>JAVHWG010000369.1:0-20238 GCA_032159965.1 Mycobacterium sp. | reverse complement strand
TAGGTGGTTACTCGCCGCTGCATTGCATTCCCTTTCGGTTAGCGCTTTCGGTCAGCGCTGTCTGCCCTTGAGGGACGAGTCTCCGGACGCCCGTCAACGTCGGCTCAACACCGAGACGGGATTTCTCCACAAACGCTCAACAGCGGCGCCGCGCGGTCTAATCCAGGTAGTCGCGCAGCACCTGGGAACGGCTCGGGTGACGCAGCTTCGACATGGTCTTCGACTCGATCTGGCGGATCCGCTCTCGGGTGACGCCGTAGACCTGGCCGATCTCGTCGAGCGTGCGCGGCTGCCCGTCGGTCAACCCGAACCGCAGCCGTACGACGCCGGCCTCGCGCTCGGACAAGGTCTCCAGCACCGACTGCAGCTGATCCTGCAACAGCGTGAACGAGACTGCGTCGACGGCCACCACGGCTTCGGAGTCCTCGATGAAGTCACCGAGCTGCGAATCGCCCTCGTCGCCGATGGTCTGGTCCAGCGAGATCGGCTCCCGGGCGTACTGCTGAATCTCCAGGACCTTTTCGGGCGTGATGTCCATTTCCTTGGCCAGCTCTTCTGGCGTCGGCTCACGGCCCAAGTCCTGCAACAACTCCCGTTGGATCCGGCCGAGCTTGTTGATCACCTCGACCATGTGCACGGGGATACGGATGGTACGGGCCTGGTCGGCCATCGCACGCGTGATCGCCTGCCGGATCCACCACGTGGCGTAGGTCGAGAACTTGTAACCCTTTGTGTAGTCGAACTTCTCGACCGCACGGATCAAACCGAGGTTGCCTTCCTGGATCAGGTCCAAGAACGCCATGCCGCGCCCGGTGTAACGCTTGGCCAGCGACACCACCAGTCGGAGGTTCGCTTCGAGCAGATGGTTTTTCGCCCTGTCACCGTCACGGCAGATCCACGTCATGTCGCGGCGCTGGGCCGCTGGCAGCTTCTCGCCCTTGTCGGCAAACTCGGACATCAACTGCGTGGCGTACAGCCCCGCTTCGATCCGCTTGGCCAGCTCGACTTCTTCCTCGGCATTGAGCTGTGCCACTTTGCCGATCTGCTTGAGGTAAGCGCGGACGGAGTCGGCCGAGGCGGTGAGCTCAGCATCTTTGCGGGCCTGCCGCAGCGCCTCGGATTCCTCTTCGTCCCAGATGAAGTCGCCCGACGCTTTGTCCTTCTCGCTCGGCTCGACGATCTCTTCCTCTTCTGCCGCCGGGGCGGGCTCGGCCACCTTGGGGGTCGCCGCCTCAGGCGCGACGCCGTCTGCCGTGTCCTCGACGCCCTCTTCGAGGTCCGCGAGGTCGATCTCGGCGTCGTCGACCTCGATGTCGTCGCCGGGTTCGGCGTCCGCGAGATCGATCTCTTCGGCTACCTCGACCGGCGCGCTGTCGGCTGCGCTTGTCGCTTCGGTCGATTTCTTCCCGCGGGTGCGAGGAGTGGTGCCGTCCTCGTCAGGAGCGCCCTTCGCGCGAGAGGTGCGTGGTTTGCCGTCGGCTTTTGTCGCCGCCTTACTTGCCGCCTTCGCGGGGGCCTTCGCGGGGGCCTTCGCGGGGGCCGTAGCCGCCGTGGCCGCCGTGGCCGCCTTCACTGCCCGCTTGGCTGGCGCGGATGTGGCTGCAGCCTTGACCGGCGCGCGCTTCGCGGTCTTGGTAGCGCTGCGCTTCACCGGTTCTGCCGTGGCCGGGCTTGCTTTCGTCGCTGCCACGTACTCCCTTTCGCTCTGCCGACTCGCGGGGGCTGCAGCCGCGCGGGGCAGGCGTACCCGCCCCGGGCAGGCCGCCTCGCGGTGCATCGAATGTCGGCTGTATCAGTCTTGGATTCTCGCCGCCGTCTTCTATCTGCGGCCGCCGAGAACCATTGTAACGACAGCAGCCGCTCAAACCCCGCTCAGCGGCGAGATTGTCCTGGTCGGGTCGACCTGGGCGGCCATCGCCGCGCCGACGATTCCCGCCGTGTTCTGCAGCGCCGCGGCTACCACCGGCGTCCGGCACTCCAACAGCGGGACCCATTTCTCGGCTTTGCGACTGATGCCACCACCCGCGATGAACAGGTCGGGCCAGATCGCGTTCTCGATCGCGACAAGCACCCTGGTGACCTCCGGTGCCCACCGCTTGTAGCTCCACTCGTTCTTCTCTTTCACCGAGGACGCGGCCCGGTGCTCAGCCTCCTTGCCGCCGACCTCGAGGTGCCCGAACTCGGTGTTGGGAAGCAGCACGCCGTTGTGGATCACGGCCGATCCGATGCCGGTGCCGAATGTCAGCAGCACGATCACGCCAGTGTTGTCCTTGCCTGCCCCGAACTTCTCCTCGGCCAGGCCGGCGGCGTCGGCGTCGTTGAGAACCGTGACTGCCTGCCCGTCCAGCGCGGCGCCGATCACCTCGGTCGCCTTCAAGCCGATCCAGGCCTTGTCGACGTTGGCCGCGGTGCGGATCACCCCGTTGGTGACAACTCCGGGGTAGGTCACGCCCAGCGGTTCGGTCCAGCCGAACTCCCTGACCACGGACGCGATGGTCTTGGCGACCGCCTCTGGGGTCGCCGGCTGAGGAGTGGCGAGCTTGTACCGGTCACCGATCAACATGCCGGTTTCGAGGTCGACGATTCCGCCCTTCACCCCGCTGCCGCCGACGTCGATGCCGAAGCCTCGGCGGTGCGACCCGGCCGCAGTTTCGGTTTCGGTATCGGTCATGAGCACTCCTCGGGCGCAGGCGCCAACTGTCGGCGCGACCCAACAGTACTAACCCTGGCGATGTCGTGCTGCGATGTTGTGGTGACTGCACCCGAGATCGACGTGGCCGAACTGCGGTCGACAGCCGAGCGACTGGCTATGCAGGCCGCGCAGTTCGTCCGTCTCCGCCGACCACAGGTATTCGGTGCTGGCCGAGGCGATCCCGGCGACGCCGTGCGGTCCAAGAGCACCCGCACCGACCCGGTGACGGTCGTGGACACCGAGGTGGAGCAGTTGCTGCGACGCCGGCTGGCGCAGCTTCGGCCGGGCGAGCCGGTGCTCGGTGAGGAGGGCGGTGGACCACGTGGCGCCGCCGATGACTCGGCCGTCACGTGGGTTCTCGATCCGATCGACGGCACGGTGAACTTCATGTACGGCGTTCCGGCCTATGCCGTGTCAGTGGCGGCTCAACGTGGCGGGACGTCTCTCGCCGGAGCGGTGGCCGACGTCGCGAACGATCGAATCTATTCGGCCGGCGTCGACCTCGGGGCGGACGTCAGGCACCCGGACGGCAGCCGAGAAAGACTGCACTGCAACACAATCGATGATGTTTCGTTGGCGCTCATCGGCACGGGCTTCGGCTACTCACCTGAACGCAGGGCCGTGCAGGCCGCTTTGCTCGTCGATATCATTCCGCACGTCCGGGACATCCGCAGGATCGGCTCGGCGGCCCTGGACTTGTGCATGGTGGCCGCTGGACGGCTCGATGGGTTCTACGAGCACGGGCTGAACCGCTGGGATTGGGCGGCGGGCGCGCTGATCGCCGCGGAAGCGGGTGCTTACGTGCAACTGCCGGGTGACGACCACGCGGCCGGACTCACGCTGGTCGCCGCTGGCGGGATCGCCGAGAATCTGCGTGGTCGTCTCGAGCAGCTCGGCGCCCACGAGGTGTTGCCGACGCGGTGATCAGCACGCGCTGGTATGGATCTTCGGCAGCAGGGACAGGTCGGGCGGAGCCGTAGCCTCCGGTCGCAGGCTCGCCAGCATCGCGTCGATATCGTCGCTGTGCGTCAACGTCTTGAACTCGCTGCCGAGCGCCAGATCCACGGTGTCGTCGTTGCGTTGATCCTGGTAAAGCTCGACACAAGGCGCCACCAGCCAGACCGCGGCCGCAGCGGCCTGCCCGCCGCGCCCGAACCTGAGCTGACCCTGGCACTCCAGTCGGGTGCCCACGTACACGGGGTCGTTGGCGGCGTTCGGCTGACCGAAACCGAGATCGCGCATGCTGCCGGCGACCTCGGCCGCCTGACCGCCCTGACCGCTCGCGTTCAGCACCTTGAGCTTGGTGTCGGCAAGCTTTCCCGGCGCGACTTCGGTCATCGTGGCGCGGGAAACGGGTTCGCCCAGCGTCGGCTGCGACGGGTCACTGCGTCCGGGAGGCGGATTACATGCGGCCGCCTCGTGGACGTTCGACGGCCGGGTCAGCGCGATTGTCCAGATGATTGCGGTCGCCACTAATAAGGCGACGCCGACGATGATTCCGGGCACAAAATTGCGCCGGCGGAAAGGCCGGCCGCGCTTGTCGTACGCTGTGCCTTCAGTTATTTGAGCGACCACCCCTGAACTGTAGAGCGACGAGGTGGGCAAGGTTGCGAGGGTTCAGCACGCGGTGTGATGTAAATCACACGTGAACTCGCTCGGATCTGGGCACGAAAAGTTTGGCGGATGCGTTCGACGCTGGTACAAAGCTCTGCTGCAGGCATGGACGATTCTGCAGCGCATGGAAGGGGGCAAAGCTTATGGCTACGGACTACGACGCCCCTCGGCGTACCGAAACCGACGACGTATCCGAGGACTCGCTGGAGGAGCTCAAGGCTCGACGTAACGAGGCGCAGTCCGCCGTCGTGGACGTCGACGAAACCGAATCGGCCGAGTCTTTCGAACTTCCGGGCGCGGACTTGTCGGGCGAAGAGCTGTCGGTGCGTGTGATCCCGAAGCAGGCTGACGAGTTCACTTGTTCCAGCTGCTTTTTGGTGCACCACCGCAGCCGCCTGGCCACCGAGAAGAACGGCCAGATGATCTGCACCGACTGCGCCGCCTAAGGGTCGGGCGACTGACGCATCGCGCTGAGTACCTGCTCCGGGTGGCGGCTGCTCACCAGCCAGTACGGCGTTGGGTCGTCGGGGTCGTCGAGAACCACGAGAACCAGCGGGCCCACCCACGGCCGATGCAGGACGTAGGCGGCGGGGTCGAGTTGACGGCCCAGTGCGGCGGATTTCGCGGTTCGCGGGATCGTGGCGGAGCGGGCGATCACGTCGGCGGGCAGGTGAGCGGGTCCCGCCCACAGGGTCGGAGTGCCGTCCTCGCCGCTCAGCACGCGGACCTCGACGCGTCCGAACCAGATCAACACGCCCGCGGCAACGACGAATAACACGGCGAAGCCGACCCAGTTGGGCAGGTCCTGCGCCGCACGGTTGACCTCTAGTGCGACCAACGTGGCCACGACGAACGCAGGTGGCCACCACCACCAAGGCACGGTCAACCGTTCGCGATAACGCACGGATTGCGAGGTTGCAGGCCGTCCCGACACGCGGCCAAGGGTAGTCTCTGGGGTCGTGTCCACCCCTCTTGCGGTTGTGCGACTGGACCGGGACCTGCCGATGCCCAGCCGCGCCCACTATGGCGACGCAGGTGTCGACCTGTACAGCGCGCAGGAGATCGAGCTCGGCCCCGGCGAGCGGGCGCTGGTGCCGACCGGAATCGCCGTGGCGATTCCGCACGGAATGGTCGGATTGGTGCATCCGCGGTCGGGATTAGCTGCCCGCGTAGGACTTTCGATTGTCAACAGCCCGGGCACCATCGACGCGGGGTACCGCGGTGAGATCAAGGTGGCACTAATCAACCTCGACCCGCGTACTCCTGTCGCCGTGCATCGCGGCGACCGGATCGCCCAGCTGCTGGTGCAACGGGTCGAGTTGCCGGAATTGATAGAGGTGACGTCGTTCGACGAAGCCGGTTTGGCGCACACCACGCGCGGCGACGGCGGACACGGTTCCTCAGGAGGACATGCGAGTTTGTGATGGCACAAGAAGGCGGCATCAACCCCGACGTCGACGGGCCGTTCGACATCAGCGACTTCGACGACCCCGCGCAGGCAGAGGAAGCCCGGCTCGACCTCGGGTCGGTGCTGATTCCGGCACCCGAGACCGGCCAACTGCAAGTGGAACTGACGCAGACCGGCGCTCCGAGCGCAGTCTGGGTGATCACGCCCAACGGCCGGTACACGATTGCTGCGTACGCGGCGCCCAAGAGTGCGGGGTTGTGGCGTGAGGTCGCCACCGAGCTTGCGGATGCGCTGCGGACGGATTCGGCGAAGGTTTCGATCGAGACAGGGCCGTGGGGACGCGAAGTCGTCGGCGCCGGTGACAACGGGACTGTCCGATTCATCGGAGTCGACGGCTATCGCTGGATGATCCGCTGTGTGATCAACGGGCCGGACGAGACGATCGCTGCGTTGGCGGACGAGGCCCGAAACGCATTGGCCGACACCGTCGTACGACGCGGGGACACTCCATTGCCGGTGCGCACCCCGCTGCAGGTCGAGCTGCCCGCGGCCATGACAGCGCAGTTGCGGGCGGCGGCGGCTCAGCAGGCCGCCACCCTGCAGCAGCAAGGTGCCGTGCAGCCCGAGGGCGCGGTGCCGCCGGAAGGCGCGGTGCCGCCGGAAGGCGAGCCGCCCCAGCCGGTTGCGCGCCGCGCCGCGCCGGGCTCGGCCATGCAGCAACTGCGTACCACCATGGGCGGGGCCTAAGCCTCCTGGTTCTCCCCGACTTCCCGCAGCGCGGCCACGCAGGCCGCGCCCAGGCAGGCCGGATCGGCCCCCATTTGAGCCAGTGTCACGGTGTGCACGGCGGTCAGCGGGGCGGCCGCCGCCCAGCGGAGAGCGACGTCGAGTGGATGAACCGGGTCGTCCTGCGCGGCAGCGATGGCCAGGGGGACCCACAGGCGGGCCAGTTCCGCTTCGGTCGGTGCCACAAAATCCGCGGCTTCATCCATGGCTGCGGGCAACCCTGGCCATTGACCGGCCCACGAGCGGGCCAGCTCGTCAGCGAGCCACGTCGGGCTCGTCGCGCGCAGCTGTGCGGTCGCAGCGACCAGCCCGACACGCCGCAGCATGAGCGCCGTCTGGCGGGCGGCAACAGCTGCCGGGGCGGCTTGGGCCGGGCCGGTCCATGCGGGCAGCGCCGCGAGCACCGCGATCGCACGCCCTGGATTGCCCAGCGCCCACGTCGCCGCTACCGCTGCGCCGATGGACACCCCGCCAACCAGGATCGGCCCCTCCGAAGCAGCGTCGTCCAGCGCCGCCAGATAGCTGCCGATCAGTTGGGCGGGCTGCGGTTTGACCGCCGTCACGTCTGCTCCGGCGTCGGTCAGTGCCGGGGAGAAGGCCCGGTTGACGAAGTCGTCGTCGGACCCGGTGCCGGGCAACAACACCGCGCGCACACCCTGCAGGTCGACGGCCATTCCACGATCCTGCCGGGAGTGCGACGCGACGCGCACGTCACATGGCGATACGAGATCAAGAGGGCTACCGTGGCGATGGCAGGGCACGTACACAGAGAAGTGTCAGGAGAGTGATGGCCACGTCCGATGGAATTCTGCGTCGGCTGACGCGCCGGCTGACGGAAGACCCCGAACAACGTGATGCCGAAGAGCTCACCAATGAGGCAGCCAGCAGTGGCGCGCTGCGTGCCATTGATTGCCAGCGTGGCCAGGAGGTCACCATGGTGGGCACCCTGCGCAGTGTCGAAGCCAACGCCAAGGGATGTGCGGGCGGAGTCAAGGCCGAGCTGTTCGACGGCACCGACGCCGTCGTCCTCGTCTGGCTCGGCCAGCGACGAATCGCCGGTATCGAACCGGGCCGCACGCTCAAGGTGCACGGCCGGCTCGGAAAGCTCGAGAACGGATCCAAGGCGATCTACAACCCTCACTACGAGATTCAGCGCTGAGCAGGCCCTCGCCGCCTCCGTCAGCCGCCGGAGACGCCACCGACAACACCGTGACTGAGCAACGCAACACACCGCGCGCTCTTCTCGACCAGATGGGCGGCGTCAGCGGGCTGATCTACTCTTCGCTGCCCGTGCTGGCATTCGTGCCGATGAACACGCTCTTCGGCCTAAAGGTGGCGATCATCGCCGCCCTCGGCGTGGCCTCCCTGATTTTGGCGTGGCGGCTGTGGCGGCGAGACACCGTCCAGCCGGCGGTATCCGGGTTCATCGGAGTAGGTATCTCCGCGGGAATCGCCTACTGGGCGGGGGAGAGTCGGGCCTTCTTCCTGCCGGGTATCTGGCTGTCCCTGCTGTACGCGACGGTGTTCGCCGTGTCGGTTCTGATCAGACGCCCCATCGTCGGTTACGTCTGGGGCTGGTTCAAGGACCATGACGCCGGCTGGCGCAGGGTGCGAAAAGCGTTGTGGGCCTACAATATCGCCACCCTTATCTGGGTAGCGGTGTTCTTGTCGCGGTTCCTCGTCCAGAACTATCTGTACGGCAACGACGAGACCGGCTGGCTGGGGTTCGCCCGCATCGCGATGGGTTGGCCGCTGGCAGCGCTGGCGGCGTTGGTGATGATCCCGCTGATCCGGGCTGCCCAGCATGCGGTCCACGAGGCCGCGCGCGACCGCGACGATGCCCAGGACCCCGATCCGGCGCACAGCCCCGAGTAGATCTCGCCCGCGTGTCACTCGTCGACCGCACAGGCATTGCCCCCGCGCGGCCGGAGGTGGGAGTTTACTTCGCGGACAGCAACAGGCGGCGCAGCTCGTCCTCGACCTCGGTGGTCGCCACGAAGAGCAGCTCGTCGCCACCCTCCAGGGGCTCGTCGGCCTCTGGCACTATCACCCGCGCTCCCCGCAGTATGGTGACCAGCGCGGCATCGCGGGGCAGCTCGAGCTTGCGCACTGGCCGCCCGCCCCACGGCGTGTCGTCGGGCAGGGTGATCTCCACCAGGTTCGCGTCGCCTTGCTGAAACTGTATGAGCCGCACCAGGTCTCCGATGGCGACAGCCTCTTCGACCAGAGACGCCAGCATCCGGGGTGTCGACACCGCCACATCGACGCCCCATGCGTCGTCGAAAAGCCATTCGTTGCGAGGATCGTTGACACGTGCAACGACGCGCGGCACGGCGAACTCGGTCTTGGCGAGCAGGCTCACCACGACGTTCGCTTTGTCGTCACCGGTGGCTGCCACAACGACGTCGAACTCCTCGAGATGCACCGCCTCGAGCAATGACAGTTCGCAGGCGTCGCCGAGCTGCCAGATCGCGGCGGGAATCGCGTCGGCGTCGACATGGTCGGGGTTTCGTTCCAGAAGCGTGATCTCGTGCCCGTTCTCGATCAGCTCGCGGGCGATCGAGCGTCCTACCGCACCCGCACCGGCGATGGCGACCTTCACTGGCCTCTACCCCTGCCGCCCGGTCTCACTCGCCCACATCTTCACCGGGCGGAAGCGCCGCGATAGCGAGCGCCTCAGCGATGCGGCCGGCGATCGCGGCGACGTACACCTGATCGCCCGCCTGGATCACCGTCTTGGGCTCCGGCAGCAGGCCACTGCCGAACCTGATGACAAATGCCACCCGAGCGCCGGTCTCACCCTCCAGATCGACCACGCGGTGCCCCACCCAGTCCTCGTGCAGCGCGACCTCGGATACGGCGACGTTTCCCGACGGGTCCCGCCATTTGGTGGTTTCGGTTTCCCGGGTCAGGAAATTGAGCAGCCGGTCGGTGGTCCAGGGCACGG
The DNA here is from genome assembly GCA_032159965.1 of Mycobacterium sp. Classification (GTDB taxonomy): domain Bacteria; phylum Actinomycetota; class Actinomycetes; order Mycobacteriales; family Mycobacteriaceae; genus Mycobacterium. Next base: position 10,791 of record JAVHWG010000369.1, on the reverse strand, counting down.
TAGCCACCGTCGGGATCCCCAGCCGCTCGTAGACCTTCGCGCGCTTGGCGTCATAGATTCTGGCGACCACGCGCTGCACACCGAACGTTTCGCGAGCCACCCGCGCGGAGATGATATTCGAGTTGTCCCCGGACGACACCGCCGCGAACGCGCCGGCCTCCTCGATGCCGGACCGCAACAGCACGTCGCGGTCGAAACCCATCCCGAGGACCCGCTCGCCCGGAAACTCCGGGGACAGGCGGTTGAAAGCGGTCTTGTCGCGGTCGATGACGGCAACATCGTGGCCGATTCGCGCCAGCGCATCGGAAAGGGATGCGCCCACCCGTCCGCAGCCCATCACCACGACACGCAACTTCTGTCCTTTCGGTCGGGACAACGCTACTCCAAACGCCCGGTGGGCCTAATGTGAGTCAACGTGTCCAAGCTTTCGAATGCAACGCGGCGGCTGTTTCTGGGACGACCGTTCCGCAGCGACACGTTGGGGCACACTCTGCTTCCCAAACGCATCGCTCTGCCCGTGTTCGCGTCGGACGCCCTGTCGTCGGTCGCCTACGCACCGGAGGAGATCTTCCTCGTCCTCTCGATGGCCGGGCTGACCGCGTACGCATGGGCTCCGTGGATCGGCATTGCCGTGGCCGCGGTCATGCTGATCGTGATCGCGAGCTACCGGCAGAACGTGCATGCGTACCCGTCCGGCGGCGGTGACTACGAAGTCGTAACCACAAATCTCGGTCCCAACGCCGGGCTGACCGTCGCCAGCGCGCTGCTGGTGGATTACGTGCTGACGGTGGCGGTCTCGATGGCGTCGGCGATGTCCAACATCGGCTCCGCACTCCCGTTCGTCGCGCAGCACAAAGTGTGGTTCGCGGTGGCCGCCATCGTGCTTCTCACGTCGATGAACCTGCGGGGGATACGTGAGTCGGGAACTGCATTCGCGGTGCCGACGTACGCGTTCATGATCTGCATGTACATCATGCTTGCCTGGGGACTGTTCCAGATCCACGTGCTGGGGATCGGCCTGCACGCCGAATCGGCGGCTTTCAAGGTGCAATCCGAGCACGGCGACATCGCGGGTCTGGCGATGGTGTTTCTGGTTGCCCGTGCGTTCTCGTCGGGGTGTGCGGCACTCACCGGCGTCGAGGCGATCAGCAACGGGGTGACGGCGTTCCGAAAGCCCAAGTCCCGCAACGCCGCAACAACTTTGTTGATGCTTGGCGGCATCGCGACCACGCTGTTTCTGGGTATCATCCTGCTTGCCAGGGACACCGGTGCCAAAATGGCGGACGACCCGGCGAAGCAACTCATCGGGGCTGGACCGGACTACCACCAGAAAACCCTGGTCACCCAGTTGGCCGAAGCGGTGTTCCGGGGATTTCCGGTGGGGCTGTGGGTGATTGCGGGAGTCACCGCGCTGATTCTGGTGTTGGCCGCCAACACCGCCTTCAACGGTTTTCCGGTGCTGGGCTCGATCCTCGCGCAGGACCGGTATCTGCCGCGGCAGCTGAGGGCGCGTGGTACTCGTCTCGCGTTCTCGAACGGCATCCTGTTTCTGGCCTTCGCGGCGATGGCGTTCGTCGTCGCGTTTCGCGCCGAGGTGACCGCGCTCATCCAGCTGTACATCGTGGGGGTGTTCGTGTCGTTCACCTTCAGCCAGATCGGAATGGTGCGGCACTGGACGTGGCTGCTGCGCACTGAACAGGACGGCGCGATGCGCCGGAACATGATGCGCTCTCGCGTGATCAACACGATCGGCTTCTTCTGTACGGGCACTGTGCTGGTCATCGTCGTTGCGACGAAATTCGCGGAAGGCGCGTGGATCGCGATCCTGGCAATGGGAGTGCTGTTCGTGATCATGAAGATGATCCGTCGCCACTACGACACGGTGGCACGTGAACTCGCCGAGCAGGAGGCCGAGATGGGGGAGGTGGTACTGCCGAGCCGCAACCATGCGGTCCTGCTGGTGTCCAAGCTGCACCTGCCCACCCTGCGGGCCTTGGCCTATGCCAAGGCAACCCGGCCCGACACGCTCGAGGCGATCACCGTCAATGTCGACGACACCGAGACCCGCGAACTCGTGCACAAGTGGGAGGAAAGCGACATCAAGGTGCCGCTGAAGGTGATCGCGTCGCCGTACCGCGAGATCAGCCGGCCGGTGATCGACTACGTCAAGCGGATCAGGCGGGAATCGCCGCGGACCGTAATCACGGTGTTCATCCCGGAATACGTCGTCGGGCATTGGTGGGAGCACGTGCTGCACAACCAGAGTGCGTTGAGGTTGAAAGGCCGGCTGCTGTTCGAACCCGGGGTCATGGTGACCTCGGTTCCGTGGCAGTTGAGTTCGTCTGACCGGGTGAAGGCGCTGCAGCCCCTCAATGCGCCCGGCGATGCCCGGCGCGGGTTCCTGGATTGACAGACCTGATGCTGACCGCAGGGCCGCCTGCCAACGGCGGCAGCTGCGTCGCGCGCCACGAGGGTCGCGTCGTCTTCGTCCGTTACGCGCTGCCGGGTGAGACGGTGCGGGCGCGGGTCACCGAGGAGCGGGATGCCTACTGGTATGCCGACGCGGTCGAGATCCTCGAATCGTCGCCCGATCGAGTTCCATCACTGTGCCCGATCGCCGGTCCAGACGGTGCGGGATGTTGTGATCTTGCGTTCGTCTCGGCGGATGCCGCACGCTCGCTCAAAGGCGAGGTGGTCGTCAATCAACTGGACAAGATCGCCGGGTATCGCCCTGTCGGTGAGCTCCACGCGGAGCGTGTCGGCGCCGGGGAGCCGACGGGGTGGCGGACCCGGGTGCGGATGGGCGTCGGCGCTCACGGACAGGCCGGTTTCCGCAGGCACCACAGCGCCGAGATTCCCACCGCTCCCGACTGCGGGCAATTGCCGCCGGGGATGCTCGACGGGGTGCGCGACCGAAAATGGCCGCTCGGCGCCGAGATTCATGTCGTCATCGATGACGACGGACAGCGTCACGTCGTCAGGGCGGGGCCGTGGGAAGGCCGCAAGCGGGGGTTTCCGCGCCCGAATCTGGAGGTCGTGGAGGGTGGCCGCGAATCGGTGCAGCGGGTCGGGGCGCGCACGTGGCACGTGCCGGTGACCGGATTCTGGCAGTCGCACCGCGATGCCGCGCGGACGTACAGCGAACTTGTGGCCACCTGGGCAGGGCTCGAGCCGGGGATGACGGCGTGGGATCTCTACGGGGGTGCCGGATTGTTCGCGGCGGCCCTGGCCGAGGGCGTCGGCGAAATCGGCCAGGTGTTGACGGTCGACATGTCACGCCCGGCGTCCGCGACCGCGTCGCGCGCACTCTCCGACCTTCCCCAGGCCCGGGTGGTCAACGCTTCGGTGCGCAACGTCCTGGAGGGATTGCGCGAACGTGCCGACGTGGCTGTGCTGGACCCGCCGCGAAAAGGTGCGGGCAAGGACGTCATTCGTCTGCTCGCAGACGCCGGCGTGCCGAAGGTGATCCACATCGGCTGCGAGGTGGCATCTTTCGCCAGAGACGTGGGCCTCTACCAGAAGCACGGGTATGCCGTTGAGGACCTCAGGGTGTTCGACGCGTTCCCGTTGACCCACCATGTGGAAGCGATCGCGTTGTTCTCGCGGTCGAACAAAATGATGACGAACCTCAGCTGACTTCTGTGCGGGTGTCGGCGGCAGGTGATCCGGCACGGTCTCGACGGGTCGTCGGCGGGCTTCGCGGCTAGACTGGCCGGATGCTTGAACAGATCCGCGGTCCCGCAGATCTGCAGCGCCTGTCTCAGCGGCAGCTCACGGACCTGGCCGACGAAATCCGCCAATTTCTGATCCACAAGGTTGCTGCGACCGGAGGGCATCTGGGACCCAACCTCGGTGTGGTCGAGCTCACTCTGGCACTGCACCGCGTGTTCGACTCGCCGCACGACCCGATCATCTTCGACACCGGCCATCAGGCCTACGTGCACAAGATCCTCACGGGCCGCGCCCACGACTTCGAAACGCTGCGCAAAAAGGACGGCCTATCCGGGTACCCGAGCCGCGCCGAGAGCGTGCACGACTGGGTCGAATCCAGTCACGCCTCGTCGTCCCTGTCCTACGCCGACGGCCTCGCGAAAGCCTTCGAGTTGACCGGTCACCGCAACCGGCACGTGGTGGTGGTGGTCGGTGACGGCGCACTCACCGGTGGCATGTGCTGGGAAGCGCTGAACAACATCGCCGCAGCCGGCCGTCCGATCATCATCGTCGTCAACGACAACGGGCGCAGCTATGCGCCGACGATCGGCGGGGTGGCCGAACACTTGGCAGCACTGCGGCTGCAGCCCGCGTACGAGCGGGTGCTGGACAGCGGTCGCCGGGCCATCCGCGGCCTGCCGATGATCGGCGAGGTGGCCTACCACGCCATGCACAGCATCAAGGCAGGCATCAAGGACGCGTTGGCACCGCAGGTGATGTTCACAGACTTGGGGCTGAAGTACGTGGGCCCCGTCGACGGCCACGACGAGCACGCGGTGGAGAGCGCACTGCGAAGCGCCCGCGGGTTCGGTGGCCCGGTGATCGTGCACGCGGTCACCCGCAAGGGCATGGGGTACGCGCCGGCCGAGAACGACGAGGCCGAGCAGATGCATTCGACGGGTGTGATCGATCCGCTGACCGGAATGGCGACGAAGATCGCCGCACCGAGTTGGACGGCGAGCTTCACCGACACGCTGATCGCACATGCGGCCAGGCGGCGCGACATCGTCGCGATCACCGCAGCGATGCCGGGACCGACCGGGTTGTCGAAGTTCGGCGTACGTTTCCCCGACCGGCTCTTCGACGTCGGAATCGCCGAGCAACACGCGATGACGTCCGCCGCCGGCCTGGCGATGGGCGGTCTGCACCCCGTCGTCGCCATCTACTCCACCTTCTTGAACCGGGCGTTCGACCAGATCATGATGGACGTCGCGCTGCACAAGCTGCCGGTGACCATAGTGCTCGATCGGGCCGGCATCACCGGCAACGACGGCGCCAGCCATAACGGAATGTGGGACATGTCGATGCTGGGCATCGTGCCTGGACTGCGCGTCGCTGCGCCCCGCGATGCGGCCCGGCTGCGTGAGGAGCTCGGTGAAGCCCTCGACGTCGACGACGGCCCGACCGTCCTGCGGTTCCCGAAAGGCGATGTCGGCGAGGATATTCCGGCGCTGCGACGGATCGACGGGGTCGACGTGCTGATCGAGCCTCCCGCCGGGTTCTCCGATGATGTGCTGCTTGTGGCGGTGGGAGCGTTCGGTGCGATGGCTCTTGCTGTCGCCGAGCGCCTTCGCAACCAGGGCATCGGCGTCACCGTCGTTGACCCTCGATGGGTGCTGCCCGTGCCCGATGCGTTAGCCGATCTGGCGGCGCGGCACAAGCTCGTCGCCACGTTGGAGGACAACGGCGTCGCCGGCGGCGTCGGCTCAGCCGTATCCGCGGCGCTGCGGCGCAACCAGATCGACACTCCCTGCCGGGACATCGGCGTACCGCAGAAGTTCCTGGCGCAGGCGTCACGCAAAGAAGTGCTCGCTGACGTCGGGCTCACCGATCAGGATGTCGCGCGCCAGATCACCGGATGGGTGGCCGCGTTGGGCGTCGACGAAAGTGTCTGCGAGGAGACCGAATCCACGCGGCAGAAGTTCGAGTAGCGGGCTAGTCGTTACCGCGTCGGTGTGAGCAGCCGCCGTGCCAGATCGGCGCAGACTTCTCTGCGTGCGCGCCGGGCCAGGTTGAGGCCCGGCATTGTCATGAAACCGTGGATCGCGCCCTCGTAATGTCGCCGGACGATCGGCACCCCCGCGTGGGAGAGATTCCTGCCGAACGCGAGCCCGTCGTCGCGCAACGGATCGTGTCCCGCCGTGACGACGATCGCCGGCGGAAGCCCCCGCGGGTCGGCGTACAACGGCACCGCGTAGGGATTTTCGCGGTCACCTGCAAAGGGGACGTATTGGTCCCAGTACCACCGCATGGCCGTCGCAGGATTGTAGTAACCGGTGCCGAAGAGCCGATAGGACTCGGTCCCGAAATCGGCGGCCAGGGTCGGATAGATCAGCAGCTGAACGGCCAGAGCCGGCCCGCTTCGATCGCGGGCCATCAGCGCCGTCGCGGCGGCCAGGTTGCCTCCTGCGCTGTCGCCACCCACGCAGAGGCGCGACGGATCGGCGCCCAGGGCGTTCGCGTTGTCCGCCGTCCAGGTGGTAACCGCGAACATGTCTTCGGCGCCCGCGGGCCACGGATGTTCCGGCGCCAGCCGGTAGGCAACCGAAATTACAAGGGCTGAAGCGTGATTCGCAATATGACGGCACAATTCGTCGTGGCTGTCGAGATCACAGAACACGAAACCGCCGCCGTGCGCGTAGATCAGCGCCGGCAACCTGCGTTCCGCCGCAGGCCGGTAAATTCTGACCGCGATCTCGCCGCCGGGACCCTTGACTGTCTGGTCGTGTACTGAGGCGAGGGTCTCGGGTTGTGTCGCCGGGACGAATCGTGCCCTGATCGTCGCCCGGGCCTGCGCTGCCGTCATCGCCTCCACACGGGGAAAGGCGTTGTTGAGCGACCGGATCTGCCCGGCGATCTGCGGGTCCAGGCTCATCCGTCGATCGCTGCCGTCATCAGATCATCGCGCGCATAGGACCCTGCGGGTCGATGCCGAACGAACTCAGTGCAGAGGCGTGGAACGTGGTGCCCGGCACGTGGATCGCATGAGCCAGGCCCGCGTGCGCGTCGCGCCAATATCGTTGCAGCGGTTTGTCCATGCGCAGCGCGTTCCCTCCCGATCGGGCGAAAATCTGGTCGACCGCGGTCACCGCTCGCCACGCCGCGCGCACCTGGGTCCGGCGTCCTGCGGCGCGATCGGCGAAGGACACCTCCTGGCCTGAGTCGACGATGTCGTAGATCCGGTCGGCATTGGCCAGTAGCTCCTGGCGCGCCGCGTTGATGTCCGCGGCCGCCTCGCCGATGGCGTACAACACGTAGGGGTCGTCCCTGATCGCGGTGCCGGCGGCTGCCACACGATCACGCTGGTAGTCGAGATGGGCGGCAAGGGCGCCTTCGGCGATGCCGATCACCGCCGAGGTGATGCCGAGCGGGAACATCGTGGACCAAGGCATTCGGTACAGCGTCTGGGTAAGACCCGAATTGCGCTGGGTTGTTCCGTCCATCACCTCCTGGGCGTTCATCACCCGGTAGCCGGGCACGAACGCGTCGCGAACGACGACGTCTTTGGATCCGGTTCCCTTGAGCCCGACCACATTCCACGAGCCCTCGACGATTTCGTAGTCCTTGCGGGGGAGGATCATGTGCAGCATCTTGGGCGGCATGACGGGCTTGCCGTCGGCATCGCCGGTCATCGCGCCCAGGAAGATCCACTCGCAGGCGTCGGTTCCGGAACTGAACTGCCAGCGGCCGTTGAAGATGTATCCGCCGTCGACCGGCCGAGCCACGCCTTGCGGCGCATACGGTGAGGCCATCCACGTGTCGGTATCAGAGCCCCACACCTCCGCGGCCACCCGCGGGTCGGCGTACGCCAGTTGATAAGGGTGCACGCCGACGACGCCGCAGATCCAGCCCGACGCCGGGTCCAGCGACGCGACCCCCATCACGGTCTCCGCGAATTCACGGGGATGCACTTCGAAGCCGTTGTACTGCTTGGGCTGTAGCAGCCTGATCGCGCCGACCGACTTGAGGCTCTTGACGGTCACATCGGGCAGCCGGCCGAGTCGTTCGGCCTCCCACGCCTGCTCGCGGAACTGGTCTGCCAGTTCCATCACCTTGTCCAGTACCCGGTCGGTCATGTGCTGGCCCTTCTGGTGTGGCGCCACCGATCGTGGACTGCCCATGGTGTCATCATCGGTCGCTGTCGCGGCCCGCGGAACCGGTATGCGAATCAAATCCGGCGACGTTTACCGTGGGACGCGTGAGGACGGCTGCGGGGCGGGGCGGCACCAACGTCGACGTCGTCGTCGTCGGCGCGGGATTCGCCGGTCTCTATGCCCTTCACCGGCTGCGAACGCAGGGCCTGTCGGTCCGCGTGTTCGAGGCTGGGGCCGACGTGGGCGGCACATGGTATTTCAACCGCTACCCGGGCGCCCGGTGCGACGTCGAGAGCGCCGACTACTCGTATTCCTTCTCCGCGGAGCTCCAACAGGAGTGGGACTGGACAGAGAAGTATGCGACCCAGGACGAAATTCTGCGCTACATCAATCACGTAGCGGACCGGTTCGACCTTCGTCGCGACATTCGCCTCAACACCCGGGTCATGTCCGCGGAGCTGGACGAGGATGCGCTGCGCTGGACCGTGTGCACGGACGCCGGCGACACCGTCACCGCACGTTTCTGCGTGATGGCCACGGGCGCGCTGTCTGCCGCTATGACACCGGTGATCCCCGGGCTGGATTCTTTTGCCGGCGAGGTCTACCACACCGCGCACTGGCCGCAGGGCGGCGTGGATTTCGCGGGCAAACGCGTCGCGGTGATCGGCACCGGATCCTCGGGCATCCAGTCCGTGCCGATCATCGCCGAACAAGCCGGGCATCTCTACGTGTTTCAGCGGACCGCCAACTACAGCGTGCCCGCCGGCAATGCGCCGCTGACCGCTGACCTGCTGGCCGACATCAAAGCCAACTATCCGGACCGCCGGCGTCTATCGATGCGCAGCGGAGGCGGATCCCCCTACCTCGGGACCACGCAGAACGCGATGGATGCGTCAGAGGACGAGCGGCGGGCCGCGTTCGAAAAGCGCTGGCAGCTCGGTGGGGTGCTGTTCAGCAAGACGTTTCCCGATCAGATGATCGACCCGGCCGCCAACGACGCCGCGAAAAGGTTCTTCGAGGAGAAGGTGCGCGCCATCATCGACGACCCGGCCGTGGCTGAGCTTCTGATTCCAGACGACCATCCGATAGGCACCAAGCGGATCTGCACGGACAGCAACTACTACCAAACCTTCAATCGACCCGACGTCACGCTGGTCAGTGTCCGCGACACACCTATCGTGTCGATCGGCGGGGCTGGAATCACAACCTCCGCAACGCATTACGATCTCGACATGATCGTGTTCGCGACTGGTTTCGACGCAATGACCGGGTCGCTGAACGCGATCGAAATCGTGGGGCGCCGCGGTCAGCTGCTGCGAGACAAGTGGCGGGCCGGGCCGAGGACCTACCTCGGTCTCGGCGTGGACGGCTTTCCGAACCTGTTCGTGGTCACCGGACCCGGCAGCCCGGCGGTACTGGCCAACATGGTGCTCGGCGCCGAGCAGCACGTCGACTGGATCACTGCCTGCCTGAAATTCCTTGACGCACAGGGTTATGCCGGAATCGAGGCAAAGTCTGAGGCTGTCGAGGAGTGGGGTGCCGAGCTGCGCAGGCTGGCCGACAGCACGCTGTTCACCAAGGCCAATTCGTGGTACCTCGGCGCGAATGTACCGGGCAAGCCGCGAGTGTTCATGTTGTACCTCGGCGGATTCGGCGTCTACAACACCGTCTGCGCTGAGGTCGCCGACGCCGGCTACCGGGGTTTCTCGCTGATCACGCAGTAGCGACTGTGCGGTTCGATACGCCAGGCGCGGTGTGTTGCGTACGAAACGGCACGCTCGCGAGTCGGAGGGCGTGGGTGCGGCCTAGACTGCCGTCGTGGACGTCGAGCTCGAGCGGTGGAAAGCGTCGGGTCAGTACTTCGACTATCTGGGTTTCGACATCTTCTACAAGGTTCAGGGGAGCGGCCCGCCGCTGCTGTTGATCCACGGATATCCGTTCAACACCTGGGACTGGGCGCTGATTTGGCCGGCGCTGACCGAGCGGTTCACCGTCATCGCGCCGGACATGATCGGCATGGGATTCTCGGACAAGCCTGTCGTCTACGGGTATTCGGTCCACGATCACGCCGACATGCACGAGGCCCTGCTCACCCACCTCGGTGTCGAGCGCTACCACATGCTGGCCCATGACCTCGGCGACTCGGTCGGGCAGGAACTCTTGGCGCGTCATGAACTCGGGGAGCACGCGTACGGCACGTCGACGATCGATTCGATCACGTGGCTCAACGGAGGCATGTTCATCGAGGCGTACACTCCGCGGCTGATGCAGAAGGTGATGTCGCAGACTCCCTTGGGGGACATCATGAGTCCGCTGCAGGGCAATCGACTGTCACGGCGACTGCTGGAACCGACGATCAACGAATTGTTCGGTCCGAACACCAAGCCGTCGCAACATCTGATGCAGCAGTTTCACGACATCCTGGACTACAACGCAGGCAAGGCCGTCATGCACAAGGTCGGCAGGTTCATCAACGACCGCCTCGTGCACCGCAGCCGCTGGGTGCGGGCGATGCGAGAGACAAGTGTCCCGATGCGCCTGATCGACGGACCCGCTGACCCGAACTCCGGTGCCCACATGGCCCGCCGATACGCCGAGGTCATTCCCGATCCCGACGTCGTGATGCTCGCCGACGACATCGGCCATTGGCCGCAGATCGAGGCACCCGACGCGGTGCTGAAGCACTTTCTGGAGTTCACGGATCGGCTCACGACCGGCTGACGTGTGCGTCTGCTGGCGCAGTCAGGTCACATGTGGGTTCCGCCGTCGACGCGCACTTCGGTGCCTGTGATGAAGTACGCCTCCGGGGAGCCCAGCATCGCGACGACGGCCGCCACCGCGTCGGGCTCAGCGAACATTGCTCCGCCGGGCAGCGGCAACTGCGACATGATCTTGCCGAGTAGGGAGAAATCTGCATCCGCCGGCAGCCCGGGACCGATGCTCTGTTTCGATTCCCCTTTGCCGTCGGTCATTCCAGACGAGATCG
>JAVHWG010000296.1:0-13650 GCA_032159965.1 Mycobacterium sp. | reverse complement strand
AACCCCCGAACGGTGCGCCGAGGGTGACGACGGTGTCGACCTTCCCGGCGAGCCGACCGCTTGCGATGGCCTGCGCGATGACGACCCCGCCCAGACTGTGCCCGATCAGATGCACCTTGTCCGCACCCGTTTGCGACAACATCCGCTCGACCTCGACTGCGAGCCGGTCGGCGAGCCGCTCCACCGAAGTTCCGAAGGGCGTGTAGCTGATCGCGTCGACGGTCAAGCCCTTGGCAGCCAGGGCTCGCGCGACGAAGTACCAGCTCGACTTGGCGCCCCCGAAGCCGTGCACGAGTAGGACTGGGCGCGTCGAGGTTGGGGGGCGGGCCTGGACCCGTTGAAGCGCAACGAATGCCGGGTCGGCCTCGCCGCCGACCAGGTGCAGCGACATCGTCTTGACCAACGAGGCCAGCTGCCCCAGTTCGTAGGCCTGCACCAGCCCGGCACGTCCGATTGTCCGGACCAGCGCGCGGGCCTCACCGAACCGTCCCGGCGGCGACATCGCGCCGCGCCGTCTTGTCGCGTCGTGGACAAGTGTCGACCGGTGTCTTTCTTCAATCTGCGCGTGTGACATGTCCAACCCCTTTGTTGAATGCGACTCGCTGTGCATTGAGAATCGCGGTCGGCGGCCGCGGTGTCATCGGGGGCAGCAGCAATCTATGGTTCCCGAACGCCAGACCCGCGCCTACCTGCTAGCCGGAGCCGCGAGTACCGCTGGAGGTCGCGGGCGTCTTTGGGCGAGCCGAAGTCTTGCAGGTAGCAGGCATGCCACACGCACGCCAGCGGGAACGATTATTGCTGAATCGTGTGCAATCGTTGCAGCCAGAATGCGGTACTCGTCGCACTCCAGACGTGGCAACGAACTACAGCTCGACCTCATCACAGGAACTCGAAAGTCGATATTTAGCAACAACTCCCGAAGGAAGAGCGTGCCAAGGAGTGAACCGGTGCTGACGTGGCCCACGCATCCCCACCACTCAAGGCTGTTGGGCAATATCCGCAAAGAAGACCAGGAGGTCGCCGCATGAATACCCACCAGCGCGGCCTCAGGCTGCTATGCCCACAAGGGTGTGGTGCGACGCTCGCCATACCGCTGCCGACCCTGGCCGAGGTCCACGAACTGCCGGCTGACACGAGCATCCAGAATCTAAACACCGTCATCGGCCGCAACGTCGTCGGCGCCGTCTTGACGCATTGCGTCTACAGCTGCACCGCCATTTCGGACGGCCACCCAATGATGCACGTGGTCGGGAATCCCTTGCCCGACTTGGGGACCACGACGACGTCACCGTCGTCGACGCCGTCACCAACCCATCCCGAGTGGTCCATGACCAACCAGCGCCGGAAATGATCACCGGGTCATGACCGGAATCGTCGTCCTCATCTTCATGGGGTCCCTTGTCTACGGCATCGGGCACGTCGTCAGCAGATACGCGCCCGATGAAGGGCCCAAGTGCTGCGTGTGCAGCACGACCAAGCGGACACTCCAGTGGATGACAAGCTGGCAGGATTGGTACTGCTGGCCGTGCAAGGAGCATTGCATCCATGCCATCGTGAGTGCCCTCGTCGGAGAACACGCTTGACGCCCAAAGGGCCGGTGCCGTTAGCTGCCAATAGGATCCGGACATTGATCAAGATCCGAGCGCTCACCGATTACGACGCCGCGCTCGGCCTCGACGCTACGGACAACACCTTCCGGTTCACAGGTCCTGCACTTGTTCGCCGGGGTCGGTTCGATCGACGACATCGGCTACGAGGGCTATGAGGGAGAAATGCTTCGATGCCGACAAGATTCACACGCACACATTCGGCCTGCACGATCTTCCGACGGCCCTGCGCTACGCGGCGAACACATCGACGATGCGATCAAGGTGGTGGTGACCGCGTCATGAGGTGCACTACCGGTAGGACAAGAGATTCCGGCTAGCAGGGGCTACTGATAGGCGCCAACAGTGACGACGCGTGTGCTCCGACGCGTAATTCTTAGATGACGCGATGCCAATGTCGCTCCGGTACCGACCCAATGATCCCAAGGGGTTTCGGTGGCTGACCGATCGGATGGGGAGTTACGTTGTGAGTTACCCGAGCGGCCGTCACTTCCTGCAAATTCCCGGCCCCACGAATGTTCCGGACCGAGTCCTGCGTGCCATCGCGGCGCCGACCATCGACCACCGGGGGCCGTCGTTCCAAGCTCTCGCCCTCGAAGTACTCGAGCTGCTTGGCCCGGTGTTCGCCACCAAAGGCCCAATCGTGGTCTACCCGGGCTCGGGGACTGGGGGCTGGGAGGCAGCGCTGGTGAACACCCTGAGCCCTGGCGATACCGTATTAGCTTTCGAGACTGGGCATTTCGCTACGTTGTGGCGGGAGATGGCCACCAGGCTCGGTCTGGTCGTCGACTTCGTTCCCGGCGATTGGCGGCACGGGGTGAACCCCGCTGTCGTCGCGCAGAAACTGACCGCTGACACCGCGCGGGCCGTCAAAGCGGTGTGCGTGGTGCACAACGAGACCTCCACCGGGGTGATCAGCCCGATCGCCGAGGTCCGCCAAGCCATCGACAGTGTCGAGCATCCGGCGTTGCTGTTGGTCGACGCGGTCTCCTCACTCGGCTGTATCGACTACCGGCATCACGAGTGGGGGGTCGACGTGACGGTCGCCGGGTCGCAGAAGGGTCTGATGTTGCCGCCGGGGATGAGCTTCAACGCGATCAGTGAAAAGGCGCTCTATGCGTCGACCAATGCCGGTCTGCCCAAGTCGTACTGGGACTGGCAGCCGATACTGGCGGCCAATCGGAACGGATTCTTCCCGTACACGCCTGTCACCAACATGCTGTACGGGCTGCGGGAGGCGCTGATGATGCTTTACGACGAAGGCCTCCAACAGGTGTTCGCTCGCCACGCTCGCCACGCCTCGGCGACCAGGGCGGCTGTGCACGCCTGGGGCCTGGATGTGGTGTGCCTCGACGAGGGCGGGCATTCCAAGTCGGTAACGGCGGTGTTGATGTCCGATGGGCACGACGCCGACAAGGTCCGCGACATTGTCTTGGACCGCTTCGACATGTCCCTCGGTGCTGGGCTGGGCAAGCTCGCGGGAAGCACTTTCCGGATCGGCCACCTCGGCCATTTCAACGATCTGACACTGGCCGGGACGCTCGCCGGGGTGCAGATGGGGCTGCAACTCGCCGAGATTCCCATCGACCCCAGCGGCGTGGACGCCGCGCTGGAGGTTCTGCGTCCGTGACCACCAAAGTTGGTGCAGCAACCACCATCTGTGTCGCCCCCCGCGAGCCTCGCGCCCGCTCTGCTAGCCGAAGGCTAGAACGGCGGCGCTCATCGAGCACCAGCACCGACATCGCTCGCCGCCCCTGATCCGCCAACGGCATAGCCGTTCTTCGCCTGTTCCGAGGGTCCGGCGATGAGCGGCGCGAGCCGCTCCGCCGAACGAATCGCGTGTCGCGACGTCGACCAAATGCCAAGGGCCGTCATCCCGAGCCCGAGCGTTGCGCACAACAACCACAGCGGTCTGGCGTCCGCCGTGTACTGGGCGGTGCCGGCGGTCAGCGCTGCCCCGGCCAGCGAACCGCAAAGCGCCACACCGACACTCACACCCACCTGACGACTGGTCGAGGTGACCGCCGAGGCCGCACCAGCGCGATCCGTCGGCATGCCGCTCACCGCCGTGGTGGTGATCGGTGCATTGGCCATCGCGAAGCCGGCGCCGAACACCGCAAAGATCGCCACCACGACCCACACCGGAGCCGTGACTGTGAGATCGGCCAGCATCAGCGTCGCCGCGGTAATCATGATTCCGGCCGCGAGCAACGACGGTCGACTGCCGAAGCGGCCGACCAGCCAGCCCGATATTGGCGAAAGTAAGAGAGCTGCAAGGGAAATCGGCAGATACATCAGGCCGGTGTGGACCGCCGAATAGTGTCGCTCACCCTGCAGGTACATCGACATCATGAACAGAAAGGCGCCGTAGGCGGCGTACGAGCACACCGCGATCACCGTCACCGACGCAAACGGGATGCTGCGGAAGAACCGTAGGTCGATGAACGGATCGTGGCGCTGGGATTCATAGCGGAGAAATCCCACCAACGCCACCACCGCCACGATCAATATCGCGACGGACGGAGCGGCCGTCCAGCCCATTTCTCGTCCCTGGATGAGCACGAAGACGACGGCGAACAGGAACGTCACCGCAAGCGCCTGACCGATCGGGTCGACATCCCGCATCGTGGTGGAGCGCGATTCCGGGACGAAGATCGCGGTGAGCACGACCGCAGCGGCGCAGATCGGCAGGTTGATCCAGAACACCGCGCGCCAGTCACCGAGCTCGATCAGTGCGCCGCCCAGCATCGGGCCGAGTGCCATCGCAATGCCCATCACGGCACCCCAGATGCCGATTGCACGAGCCCGCTCGACCCGGCCGACGAACACCTGACTGATGATCGACAGGGCAACGGGATTCAGCATCGAACCGCCGATTCCCTGCAGGAACCGGGCAGCGATCAAGATATGAATATCAGGTGCCAGGCTGCACAGCAGCGATCCGATCGCGAAAATCGTCAACCCGATCTGAAACACCCGGCGGCGGCCAAATCGATCGGCGGTGGCCCCGGACAGCAGCAGTAGCGACGCCAACACCAGCGTGTAGACGTCGATCACCCACTGCAGCTGAGAAGCCGACGCGTGCAACTCGGTGCAGATCGACGGGATTGCGACGTTGACGATGGTCGCGTCCATCGACACGATCAGCAGGCTGAGGCAGCAGGAGATCAAGATGATGACCTTGCGCCGCGGGCTGAGGGCGTTCATGTAACGGCGAGGGGTTCGGTTTCAGGTGCAGCCGCAATCGCAGCACCGATGGCGAACAGCGCTGTGCTGCAGCTGAACTGCTTTCGCATGGGGGTGCTCCCTGGCTGGCCAATCGATTCGGGCTTCACCTCAAGAATTGCGCTCCGGTGAACTTGTGTCATCCCGGCTGGCAGGTACTTTGGGCCCCGACAACCCGGAGTTCGTGGCCGCCCGATGCGACCAGCGGCGGCTGCGTTTCCAGCTGCCAGGTAGTCGCGGGGTACCGCTAGCGGGCGGCGTTGATGGGCGTCAGCGGTGTCGACGCTGGGCCATTCGCAGGGCAGTGTTCAAGAAGGTTCTCGAAGCGGCCGGTAAGACCGTCGTGGTCATCTCCGACATGCGGATGGTGATCGTCCACCCGCTATCCGCAACTAGAATAGGAGCATTTGCCATGCGCGCCTTACGTTTCGATCACTTCGGCGATGTAGATGTCCTTCATGTCGCCGACCTCGCCGATCCTGCCGCGGCGAGCGGCCAGGCCGTCATCGCTGTCAAAGCAGCCTCGGTGAACCCATCGGACGTCAAGAATGTCGCGGGGTTGATGGACGGAACCGTGCTGCCGCGGGTGCTCGGCCGTGACTTCGCCGGCGTCGTCGTCGACGGGCCGCCCGAGTGGATCGGCGTCGCGGTGTGGGGAACCGGCGGCGATGTCGGCTTCAGCCGGGATGGATCCCACGCCGAATTCATCGCCGTTCCCGTCGAGGCCATGGCCCGCATGCCCGAAAGCCTGAGCTTCGTGGAGGCCGCCACCGTCGGGGTGAACTTCGTCGTCGGCTGGCTCGGCGCGGTCGAGGCCGCGCAGCTGGACAAGGACGAGACCATCGCCGTGTTCGGGGTGTCCGGCGGCGTCGGTGGCGCGGTAGCCCAGATCGCCCGCGCCCGCGGCGCCCGGGTGATTGGCATCGACCGAAGGCTACCGCGCGACGATGCCCCGGCCGCAACGATTCTGGAGGAGTTCATCACCCCTCGACGGCAACGCGCATGAAGTGGTCGCCCAGATCCGGCGGGCGAACGGGGGCCACGGCGTCGAGGTGGTGTACGACGCCGTCGGCGGTGTCACCACCGACGCGGCCCTGGCCGCGCTGGCCCCGCGCGGCCGCCTCGTGGTGATCAGCGCGGTCGGGACCCGCGTCGTACCGATCGACCTGGTCGACTTCTACCGCAAGGAAATCCGGATGCTTGGCGTCAGCAGCGGTTCGCTGGGCGTCGTTGATTCGGGCAGACGACTGGCCGAACTCGCGCCCTACTTCGACTCGGGCGCGTTCCGGCCGCTGCCGATCAGCCGCAGCTTCGGCCTCAACCAGGGCCAAGACGCCTACGCCGCGGTCGCGGGCGGCACTTCCGGCCGCGTCGTCATCCGTCCGTGACCCAATACCCGCCACATCACAGCGGCGGTCGTCGCCGGTGCTCACCTGCCGACAGCTGCGCAGCGGATTCCGGCTAGCTGCCGCACTGATGGGTGCAGGCAGCAATGGCACCGATCCGTCGGATCGCGATCCTGGATTCAGGTAGTGGGACCAGAGAGCGAATGAAGGCAGGGCCGGATGACTTCTCCAAGACGAGCGCAACGACAAGCCTTGCACGGAAGGGCGGTAGGCGTATCCGAGCGCCGTCGACCGGCGCGCGTTGGAGTACAACTGGTTTCCACCTATCGGCAGGTGCCCTTCGGCGCCGCTGCGGCAGTTAGCGCCATGGATTTCATGGGTGGCCGTAGTGGCGCTTCACATGTCAGGCACGTCGGCCGGCACAGGGCCGCCCATCGGACCGGCATACGGGGTAACCCCTGGTGGACGCTGGCTGGCGTGTCGATCGGCGTCGTCATGGTGGCGCTGGGCGTCGCGTCCGGTCTGCACACCACGATGACGGCGGCGGCGGCCGCCGCGGGCGTCGGCGCGGTACTCGCGCTGGTCGTCCGGCGCGTGGGAAACGCCGGCACCGTCGTCCCCACATTGCCGGCGCGGAAGCCGGAGGCGTTATTGGCCGAACCCGCTGAGGCAGACGGTTTCGTGGGCGCTCGCAGTTCCCGTCATGGGGAGGGGCAGTGATGAGAAAGTTACGAGTAGCGATCATCGGCGGCGGTATCGGTGGACTATCGGCAGCTATTGCGCTTCATCAGATGGGCGCTCAGGCTCGGGTGTATGAGCAAGCGCGTCAGTTGGGCGAAGTCGGCGCAGGAGTCGCGCTTCACCGCAGCAGTCAAAGAGTCCTAGCTCGGCTCGGCCTCGGCCAGGAGGTCAGCCGACGTGGCGCGCGGTTGTCTGAGTTCGACCTCTTCACAAAGGACGGCACCGTTGTCTCACATGAAACGTACGACGCCGGGGCCGGACAGCTGGGACTGCACCGGGCCGACCTGGTGGCGGTGCTGGCCGCCGCGTTGCCAGCCGGGTTCGTGCATACCGGATGTCGCTGCGTGCAATTCACTCAGTCGAACGGGTCGGCGGTGGTGAGCTTCGGCAACGGGGTGAGCGTGAGTGCTGACGTGGTGGTTGCGGCCGATGGAATCCACTCCGGGCTCCAACGCTACGTCGTGGAGCCCACCGACCCGGTGTTCTCCGGCGTGGTGGCATATCGCGGCCTGATCCCGGCAGCACGGCTGCCCGAGTGGCCCAAGGGCTTGGTGACTTGGGGCGGCGACGGCAAACATTTGATTGCCTACCCGGTGCGCGCCGGCCAGTTGATCAACTATGTCGGCTTCGTCCCTGCCGACGAGCAGATGCTCGAATCATGGTCTGCGCCTGGCGATCCGGCGACTCTGGCCGCCGCGTTCGCGGATTGGACCCCGCAGGCTCGTCGCCTGCTTTCGCGAGTCGAGACCACGCTCAAATGGGGCCTGTATGACCGCGAGCCGCTCTCACGGTGGACGCACGGCCGGCTGGTCTTGCTCGGCGATGCGGCTCATCCCATGTTGCCGCACATGGGCCAGGGCGCCAATCAGGCCATCGAGGACGCGCTGGCGTTGGCCATATTGCTACGCGGCGTTTCTGCCGCCGACGCCCCGGCAGCACTGATGCGTTATCAGACGCTGCGGCGCGCTCGCACCGCTCGAGTGCAACGGAGTGCGCGGGTGAACGGACTCCGTTTCGACTCCGCAAAGCCCTTGAGCCTCAACCATTCCTGGGTGCGGGACTATGACGTCGAGAAGGAAGCCCTCGCAGTTCGGTGACCCCGCGGAGGTACTGAATTCATCTTTGCCGTCGGACCGCGCCGGATTTGAAGGGCAGAGCCACGTGCTCGCTCAGAGCCGGAAGAGGTGTTCGGCGTTGCGATAGGCGATCTTGTCCCGGTCGGCGGGGCTGATCGGGGCTTCGGCCAAAAACCGTGCATGTTGAACCGGGTCGCCAAATGGGTAGTCGCTCGAGAACATGATGCGGTCGGCGCCGAACACCTGCAGGGCGCACAGCAGCGGAGGGGTGGTGGTGTAGCCGCAGATGGTGATGTGTACGTGTTCGCGGACAACCTGTGCGACCGATCGATTGTCGGGATTGGCCCTGGTGAGCACGGAGTCTGCGCGCATGAGAGAGAACGGCAGGTTCTCGCCCATGTGTCCCACCACGATCTGCAGCTTGGGGTGTCGGTCGAAGACGCCGGTGGCCGCGAGTCGCATTACGTGCAGACCGGTTTCGACGTGCCAGCCCCAGGCCGCGGTGGACAGGGCTTCGCCGGTCGGTCCGGGTAGACCACCGAAGTACACCTCGGCGACCTGTGGCGGTGGATAGGTGGGGTGCAGGTAGATCGGTACGTCGAGTTCCTCGACGGCCGCCAGCAGATCATCGAACTCGGGTGCGTCCAGGAAACGTCCCTGGGTATGCCCGTTGATGACCACGCCGCAGAAGCCCAACTCGGTGATCGCCCTGTTGGCTTCCACGATCGCGGCATCCGGGTCCTGGGTGGGCAGCGTCGCCAATGCATTGAACCGGGCGGGGTGCGCCGCAACAACTTCGGCGCAGCGGTCGTTGATCGCCCGACTGAGTTCGGCGGCGTGCTCGGTGGGGACCTGCTGGGTTCCCGGCGCCGCGACCGACAGGACCTGCATGTCGATGCCCGCGTCGTCCATCACCCGCAGTCGCTGCTCGCCGACCTCCACCAGCTTCGCGGTGACCGCGTCGGGCGCCGTCGGGTTTGGCCGCACCGCGCTGATGAGGTCGACAGGGAGCAGGTGTTCTTCTAGGGCGATCAGTGTCATGGCGATCCTTTTCGTCGCGGGTGCTGGGGCGGATCAGGCCGCGCTGTTCACCGCCAGTCGGGGCAGCAGGGTCTGTGCGTTGCCGTGCATTACCTGCGCGAGCACGTCGGACCGCTCCGCGAAGTAGGCGTCGACGTTCGTCGTGTACCAGCCGGCCATCTCTGGAGTGACGGCGGGGAAGTCGGTGCCGAACAGGATCTGCTCGGGCGGCACGAAGTTCTCCAGTGCGATCAGGTTGGTTTCGAAACCCGACAACGCCGTCTCGAAGTAGAAGGTGCGAAAGTCGGCGATGATCTCCTCGGGACTGAGCTCGCAACCGAGGTACGACGACAGCACAGCGACCCGCGCGGCCAGGACCGGGGTGCTGCCGCCGGAGTGGGACAAGATGATCCGCACGTTCGGATACTGGCGTTTGCGGCCGCTGGTGACGAGATCCGCTGCGGCCTTGTAGGTTTCGTTCGGTACCTCACTGATGGGCGTGGGCAGAAACCGATTCGGGATCCGGTTGCGGCTCGGTGTCTGTTCGCCGTGGAGGAATACCAGCGCATGGCGGCGGTCGAGCTCGGCCCACAACGGCTCGAAGATGTCGTCGCCCAACGACCGTGCCTGTTCCCCGGTGCCGTAGACGTTCGTCAAGGTGATGCCGTCGGCGTCCAGTTCGTCGAGGGCATAGGTGAGTTCGTCGAGTGCGGCGCCGACGTCGGTGGGAGTGGGCAGATGCGCGAAGAACCCGAACCGGCCGGGATGGTCGTCGACTGTCTGGCGGGCGACGGTGTTGACCTCGCGGGCGAAGGCCCGACGGTCCTTGGCGGGCAGGTTGTGTTCGAGGTCGCTCGGCAGCGAAAGCACGGCGGTCTGAATACCGAGGCCGTCCATGAACTCCAGGCTGGTATCCGGTGTCCAGTGCGGGGTGCCGCCGGGAAAGCGCCAACCGGAGTCCGCGACCAGGCCGCGCTGCAGGAACTCAGCGAACTTGCCTGTCGGGAAGAGGTGATGGTGGAAATCGACCCGCGCGGGCCACGGACTGCTCGTGGTCATGCCGGTGTCGCACCATCGGCGGCTCATCGGTCGTTGGGGTTGAGGGCGCGGAAGACGGCTCCTGCGCCGACGCCCGCGACGACCTGCGCCACCAGGTAGACCCATAGCGTCGGCCAGGCGAACATCCCCATCACGGCCGCGCCGAGCGTCACCGCCGGGTTGAAGGCGCCACCGGAGATCGCGCCGACGGCGACTGCGCCCGCCACCACGGTGAACCCGATCGCCAGACCGTAGAACGAATTGTCGGGGTGATCCTTGCTGGTGGCAACGTTGAGCACCACATAACACAGCGCGAACGTGAACAGCAGCTCCACCGCGAACGCGGCCAGCACGCTAGCGCCCGTCAGAGTCAGTGTCGTCGTCTTCGCGACCTGGGTTGGGTCGATTACCGTGCGCACCAGCACCGCGGCGACCAGACCTGCACCGAACTGCGCGAGCCAGTATCCGGCGGCATCCCGCAGCGTGATCCGGCGCCGCACCAAGGCCGCCAAGGTGACCGCAGGGTTGTAGTGCCCGCCAGAGAGGTGGCCGCCGGCGTAGACCATGACCATCAGGACGCCGCCGATGGCCAGGGGGGCAAGCGGGCTGCGGCTCCCGACGGCGGCGCCGACCGTGAAGACCAGAAACAGCGTTCCGATCGCCTCGACGAGGTACTTGACGCGAGCCCGGGGGCCGCTGTCAGCCGTCGTGCTCTCGTCGGCCGCGCGGACGCCGGCTGAGGTTTGTGATGTGACCATGTGCATGGCTTCCACTGTCGCGGCACCCGTGGTCGATGTCGTTCACGCTGGCACCCAAACTCATGGTGGCCAGCTTCAATGTTGGGCTGCCGGGTACAGATCGTTTCAGCGAATGCCGACCACCCGGCTGTCCGGTGAGGGACCGGGCACCGGCCTGAGCAGACCCTTGCCGGTGATCAGCGGGAGATCCAGTGCTGACAGCAGTCCCGGCGCGGCGGCTGCGACGGTCGGGATCGCGTTCACCATCCGGGCTGCGCCTGCCATGCGGGCTCCCAAGTCGTGGTCGTGGTTCTCGGCCAGTTCCAGTTCGCAGCGGATGCTCGGTGATCCCTCGATCTCCACCCGGTAGGCGCCACGGCCGGAGGCGCCGCCATACCCGAGGTCCAAGGGAGCGATGGCGATGCTGGGCTGCGGCCACTGTGGTGCGATGTCGTCGCGCATCCGGGTGACGTGGTCGACGACGAGTTTGGGCTCGCCGTCGACGAATCCGGTGAGCGTCGAGCGCATCGCGGCGATCGTTCCGGCCGGAATGTGGCCGGTCGGGGTATCGAATGCCTCGTCAGTGGGGACGCGCTCGTTGTGCTCGGCGAGGTTGTCGATCTGGACGCCGAGCCCCGCGGCCAATTGGTGCAGGACGGGTCCCCAGCCGTAGGTGAAGACGCCGGGCATCGCGGCGATGGCGGCGAATTCCGCGGGTTTGCCGAATCCGAGGATTTCGTAGACGGCGTCATGGTCCGGGTAGGTCGCGTAGTTAAACATCTCGGTGACGCGAATCGAGTCGATGTTGCGGGAGACTCCCGACAATGCCAGCGGCAGAACGTCGTTGGCGAAGCCGGTGTCGATACCGGTGGTGAAGAACGAGCTCCCACCGGCCAGTGCGGCGTCCTGTAGCGGACCGGTGAAGGCCGCGTCGACGGCGTCGGGATAGACAAGCGGCACCACCGAGCAGGACACCACGTTCTTGCCTGCCCGCAGGATCCGCACCATGTCACCGAGCGCATCGAGGACGCGTAGGTTGCCCGCGGCCGCGTAGACCACCACGTCGGCCTCGCCGGTGAGCAGATCGTCCGGATCCTGGCTGGCGAGCACGCCCACCGGATCGATCCCACACAGTTCGCCGGCGTCGCGGCCGGCCTTGGCGTCGCTGTGCACGATGAGGTCGACCAGTTCCAACTCTGGGTGGTCGATCACCGCGCGCAGTGCGATGACGCCCATGGATCCCGGTCCCCACACGCCTACCTTGATGGCCATTCGTCTCCTATTATTAGGACAGCAATATTGATTATTTGGACGCATAGTAGGGAGGTGATCGTGGGCAAGTCAACGCCGAAGTCACCACCGACCCGCCGCGCGATGGACGTCGTTGAGGCACTGGCGGATTCGATCGATGGCTACACGTCGGCCGAACTGGCCAGGCGGTGTGGCATCACCACGTCGACGTGTGCACTCCTGCTGGCCGAACTGGAGCGAGGCGGCTGGGTGGCCCGTTACGACGATCGCCGGTACGGGCTGGGCAGCGGCCTGTTCGGTTTGGTACACGGTCTGCGTAGACAGTTTCCGCTGCTCGATCGCGGCCGCGAAGCGCTAGTGGACCTGCACGACCGCCTCGGTGCGGGCTGCTCGATGTCCAAGATCGGCGACCGACACCTGACCACCGTCGACACCGTCGGGCATGCCACTGATGGTGAACATGCGGTCGGTCATCGCTTCCCGATCGATCCGCCGTTCGGTCTGGTGGCGATGGCGTGGCGCGATGACGTCGACGTCGCGAACTGGCTGCAACGCGTCACACCACGGCTCACGCAGACCGACGTCGAGGCACACCGCCGGGTACTTGGCGATATCCGGGCGCGGGGCTACGGAGCCTGGCGATTCGACGACGCCTCGTCGTCTCTGCACGACCGGCTCGTCGGCCTTCTTGCGTCGCTGCAGCCCGCCACGTCACTGACGCGTCAACTGAGCACGCTGATGACGATGGTGGCCTTGAAATCGGTGACTCATACGTTGGAAACAGATTTGGAAACAGCGGAATTCGTGGTCCTTCCGATCTTCGGCGGCACCGGACAGCCGGAGTACCAGATCGAGCTGCACCTCAGCCGAACGGACGGGCTCACCCTCGATGAGCTCGACGTGGCTCTGCGATCCGCCCAAGATCGGTTGGCGCCAGGCGTGGCCTAAACGGGATCACCCGGCCGTCAGACCGACTCGCCGACTTCGTCCAAGGCCGACGACCCCGTAGCAGCCCGAGCCGCGTCGCGCATGAACTCGCCGAAGGCGCGACGCGTCGCGAGCGTGTAGCGGTCGGCAGCGACCGATAGCTCGTAACGCTCACGCTCGAACGGCACCTCCAGCGGGTCAGGGTCGTTCAGGGTCGGCAAGTCCTCTTGCAGTTTCTGCAGCTCGGTGGCTAGCGTCGCAGCCGGATCGAACGCCGTGTAGCCCTCCGCCGTGCCAGAGACGAGGAACATCCGGCACCCGGTCAAATCTGAAGGGCAAAACGCCTCAATGACGACCCGCTTGCCGCCGGCTCCGTGATCCAGCAGCACGGTGGCGATGCCCGGCGCCACCGTGTGGTAGTCGAACGTCAGGTCCGCGACGTCGCGGAACGGTTCGGCTTCGCCATTGGCGGCGGAGTAGCTGCGCGTCATCCAGGTCTCGTATCGTTCTCGGCGCACCTCGAACTCCGAAACCTGTTGCAGCACTTTGCCCATCGTCGCGGAGTGTATGAACGGGGCCTGGGCGACGACGCGGAAGTTCTCCATCGCCGCCAGCACCCCCGCCTCGACGTCGACCGGCACGCCTGCGGAGAAGGTCATGCCGAGTGGTTCGAGTTCGGGGA
>JAVHWG010000295.1:0-3590 GCA_032159965.1 Mycobacterium sp. | reverse complement strand
GCCCCAGGATTCGTGTCGGCTCGTCGAGATCGAGCAGGATCGCCCCGATGCTATAGGTCCGCATCGGGCCCACGCCGTGAGTGAGGACCAACCAGCCCGCATCGGTCTCGATTGGGGACCCGCAATTTCCGAGTTGCAGCGCCTCCCACGCTTCGATCGGCTGCTGGCACGGAAGTGCAGCCGTCCACACGCTCAGATCCTCGGAGTACGCGACCGTGTTCGACTCACGGTCCGATCGTGACATGGCGGCGAAACGCCCGTGGATGCGGCGCGGGAACAAAGCCAGACCTTTGTTCGCTGCCGCGCGGCCAACCAGCGGAACTGACGTGAACTGATGAAAGTCCTTCGTTGCCAACAGTTGTTGAGTGATCACCGACCCGCTGTACGCCGTGTACGTCGCGTAGAACGTGACCGAGCCGTCGTCGTCGCTAAATCGGACGAAGCGCGCGTCCTCCATACCGGCGGCCTCTGCCTCCGTTGCCGGCCAGAGCACCCGCTCGGACAGCGGAATCTCATCGGGAAAGCTGATCGAGTACGTCCGGTCGGCGATGCCGCGGATCAGCGCAATCGTCTCTGCGCCATGGCCACGAGTCCGCAGGCTCGTCCTGAGGCGGCCGAGCCGATTGTCGAGGGCCTCTCGCGTGAAGTGGGCGCCGAGCGAGCTGAGAACGAAGTCGGCGGCCTCGCCTGCGTCGTCCATTCGCGCGAGCTCACTGCGGAAGACCGCTGCGCTCAGCATTGCGGGTTCGGTTGCGCCGATGGTCGCGAACGCATTCGAGTCGTCCACCGATACGGTGCCACTCGCGTCGATCAAGCCGGTACGAAATCCGATGGAGGAAAGGTGCCCTTCGCCGATTCCTCGCACACTCATCACGAATCGCACACTGCTGGAGTCGATTCCAGACTGATCGGGGTGTGCAACCATGCTCGGGTTGCATAGCGCCGCACCTTCGATCGCGTATTCACTCGTGAACGCTGCACCCAACAGCAAGGAGCGCGATTCGGTGAGCTCATCGGCAGGATTCAATCGGTCGGCCAGTTCACGGGCATGCCGGCGAAACGTGCCGACCAGGTCGCGGTGACGGTCCTCGAAGCGATGCACGACGTCGTTCAGCGAACTTGTCACATCGTCGTCGTCGAGGGCGAGAATGCGCCTGAGGACCGCGCCTGCGCGCGAGTCTTGGAGCTCGAATCCTTCCTGGCCCGGCACGAACAAGCGGATGACCACCCGTGTCGGGTCGGCCGGCAGACGCACCGACGTGCGCTTCGCAAGCCCCGACTGCACCGATGTCATCGCGGCACCATCGAGAACCGTTGCGCGAGCTGCATGGTCGAGAGAAGAGCAAGGGTGGACTCGGCACCCTGGTTGAGATTCACCCGGTCGGCGTGCATGCCGTCGAACCCACCGCCGGTCAAGGGGTTCCACATTGGCTGCCCGAGATCATTGTGGCCCTCGAACCACGCCATGGCGGCCATCACCGTGTTGTGCCAGATCTCAGACGGGTCGACTTCTGCGGCGCGCGCGCAAGCGTCGGCGAGGGTGGAAACCTCGATGGGCTGCTGGTCATAGCCGGGCCGCGTATCCCCGGGCCCTCTTCCCGCGGCGGGGCTCGGTGACAGGTGGCCTCCGATCGTGTGATCCTCGACCAGCCACGCCAACATCTGCAGTCCACGTTGCAGCAGCGCAGGATGCCCCAGCGCACGGCCTGTGACGATCCGCGCCTCGGCCAGTACTGCGTTGGCGTATCGGAGCCGTTGCTCCGGCCACGGCCAGTCGAGTTCGACACCCGCTTCCAGGACGGTTTGGGCGTAGTCGGCGAGCAGTCGGCGTGCCGCCAGGTTGTTCGGGAGGACGGCGAGGACCTCGGCCGCGCCCACCGCTGCGAAGGCCATCGCCCGCGGCCATGGCGACCGCCGCTGGGCGGCGAGCTCGAACTGCGCGACAGCGGCATCGCGAACCCCGGTCAGCTCACTATGGGCGGCGGTGCCCAGTCCCCAGATGCTGCGCCCCCAACAGTCCTTTACTGTCGGTTCGTCGGTCCACCTGCCTGCGGCGTCGAGGCGATTGCGATAGGCACCATCGGAGGCTTGCGCTTCGCCCAAGAAGCGCAGTGCCAGGCGAACGAGCCACTGCACGGCGGCCGCCGGTTCGCGTTCCCGGCTCGCGACGACGAGCACCCTGGCCATGTCATCGGTGCAGTAGCCGTGCTCGGGCCGGGGGTCTGCGAAGCAGGCATGCTCGAACGTGCCGCGGTCATCGGTCATTCGCAACAGATGGTCGAACCGAGGAACATGCGTGCGCGTCACACCAGAGCCGAGTGCTCGGACAACAACGAGCGGGCAACTCCCAGATACGCATTCGCCACGATCGGCCACGCCATGGCCGGAGCGAGCCGTGCTGCCTCGGCGGCCATCGCCGCCGCCGCATCCGGCTGTGTCAAGACCCTGTGCAGAGCCTCCGCCAGCGCGCCGGGATCGTCGTGATCGACGACGACACCCGCCCCGCTGCCCAAGAGTTCGACGGCATGCGGGAAGGCGGTGGCCACCACCGGGCGGCCCGTCGCGATGGCGTCCACCAGAACGCCGGACGTCACCTGATCGGTGGAGTCGTAGGGAAGAACGACGACCGCGGAGGATTGGGCCAGGCGCGTCAGGGAGGCGACGTCGCGGTAGTCGGCATCGAAGATGACCGATTCGGCCACCCCTCGGTGCCGGGCCTGGTCGATGCGCGCATTGCGGTACGTCTCACCTTCTGCGGCAAAAACTTTGGGATGGGTTCGGCCCGCGACGAGGTATCGCGGCTTGGCAGGCAGATCGTGCAGCGACACCATGGCGTCGATGACCCGCTCGATGCCCTTCCCCGGCCCCAACAGACCCCAGGTCAGCAGTGTTGGTCTGCCCTGGCGCGCCGACGATGCGAGCCGTGGGGGCACGTAGGCACCGTGGGAGATCGTCGTCACCTTCTGCGGATCGACGTCGAAACCGAGACACAGGCGTCGACTGGCCGCATTCGACATCACCACTATTTGATCGGCCATCGCCGCGATGGCCTCGAGCACTGAACGCTGATTCGGTGTGGGGTCTTTGAGCACCGTGTGCGCTACGACGATCGATGGAACTCGCAGCCCGGCGATGACGTCGACGACGTCGTCGCCATCGGTACCGCCGTAGATGCCGTATTCGTGTTGCACGATTGCCACGTCGCTGCGGTTCAGCAAGTCCGAGGCCGCCGCCATCGACGCGGGTGAATCGCTGACCAGTTCTCCGACGACTCTTGCGCTAATCGACGATGAACCATCGGCCACCCGCACGACGCTGACCTCAGCGCCGGGTAGGGACAACCCGTCAGCCAACGCCGCGCTGAAGGTGGCCAGTCCGCACCGGGTCGGCGGATAGGTGCTGAGAATGCCGAAACTCGGCGATGCGGCACTGCCGCGTCCTGGGGTGGCGGAGCAACTGAACGATGACGGTGTATTCAACGTGGGGTTTCCCAATCGGAAGAGTGTCGCGGACGCGGACGGTACGAGCAAGCGCTCGGAGAGGTCACAGCGGACGCCGTCCTCATCCCGGACTGGCTGGGTTCCCAACGA
>JAVHWG010000280.1:0-6488 GCA_032159965.1 Mycobacterium sp. | reverse complement strand
GTGCCCTCGGTGAGATTCGAACTCACACTGTACGGGTTTTGAATCCGCTCTATATGGCGTTTGTTGGTTCAAGCTGTGTTGACTGTTGAGAAACTAGCAGGTCGAAGTGTTGGTTGTGTTGGCTAATGATGGCTGTTATTGAAACTACTGCGGCACGCCTGCGGCACGCCCAGCGCCAAATTTTCCCTAACTGCTCAGAGATGGACAAGCACGCGGCATACGGTGGCGCGGCGGGTCGCCCAGTCCACTACCTAGTTGTAGTTCCGATTGGTCGCCCCAGGCGGCAAGATCGCGATCCGTGGCGGTGGTGTTTTGCCTTGTCCCTGCTGTGTAGAGCTGGCATCGGTAGGGACCGGCTGCGCGCACCCTTTCAGGTCGGGGCGATCAGTGGGCGTACCACCATTTTGTTGGCAGCACAGAAAGAATTGATACTTGTATTCGTCGGCTGAGATGCCCTTCGGGATGTTGGCCTTGCAGGTATTGAATCCGTCGTTATCCCAGCCGGCTGAATTTGGTTCGGCGCTCGATACTGGGGCGGCACCGATCGCAAGACTCGTCAACGCCGATATCAGCGAAAGCATGAAGGCAGCATCGGCTCGGCATTTTTTGGTAGCGATTCGGGCGGTCATGGCGGCTCCCCTTGGGCAGAGGTGGTGGGTCGACCCCGGCCACCCGGCGGTTACGGATTCGATGATCCACCCCAACGGCAAACCTTCGCGCGGTTTCCGCGATACCTGGACAGACGCGCGCCCGTCGACAACTCCCCGAGCATTACTCAACCCTTCCGCGCCAAAATTGGTCTTGCCTGGCCCGTGTTTCGTAGCTCTGCGCTGCAACCGCACGACCTCCCAGGCGAGGTATTGATGTCCCAATCTTGGGAACTGACATACCTTTCGGCCTTGGCGGGCACCCGCTGCAATACGTGGGGGCCTCGGTTGACTGGGTTGCGTGTATTCGGCCTCCGCTCAGGCGGTGACGGAGGCAACCGTGCCGAGACGTTAAGCCGAAGCGCCGGGCTCCGTTCACCGCCGCCGCCGACATCGACCGGCTGACCGACTGAAAAGCAGAGTTTCGGAGAGTGCCATGCCCATTCCGCAGGGAACCCAGTCCGTTACTCCGAATGCGCTGTAGAGAGCTTCCGTCGCGGAGTACCGTGCAGCTAGCTGCAGCGAACTCCGTGGGGAGGCGGCAGTATGCGAAACATCGCGGTAGGACTTGCACTCGTGTCGACGGGTGTATCGATTTCGCTATCTTCGGCAGCTCAAGCCGAGCCCGCAAGTGGGCCATGTGCGTTCCTCGGAGCGTTGGCGCCCAACCAAGCAGGCGACAGTTACATTCGTTGCACTGAGGACGGCTGGATTACTGTCAATCGGCCCGTCTGCGTCGACTTTCCCGGTCTTTTCGACTGCGCGGGCAACCCGGTCGGCCTGGGGCCGAAGTACACGATTCCCGGCGAGGGAACATTCCGCCCCAGAATCGACATCCGGCCCGGTACCTATCGAACTTCTGGCCCGTCCAAGGCGGGCGGCTCCTGCTCCTGGGTCCTCCAGCACGACGTTGGCTCCGTTTCGAAAAATTCCCAAGGGTCCACGTCTGTAGTAATCGCACCAACCGATAGGGCCTTCGAGACGAGCGGCTGCCAGCCGTGGAACCCGATGTACTGATGGTCCGTGGACTTCTCGTCGACCGGCGTCGTCGTCACGAAGCAAGTTAATCGGCTTCCTTGCCCACCGATTCCCTCGTGGTCATCGCCCGCACCACAGCCAAACGCCAGCCCCACCAATCCCACCCGTCGCGGGGGTCGACGACACGCAGCGACGACACTACGAAACCCCCTCCACGCGGGGCGGCAGCAATCCCCGACCGACGCCACCGCACATTAGCCGCCGCCTTCGCGCTCGGCGACCGGATACGGCCCACCGTCTCACCCTCAAGCGGCAACGCCAACGCCCGCGCCAACGACTCAGCCAGCTTCCGATGTTCCCGAATCTCGCCAATCAGAGGATGCGCCTTCAGCTGACCGGTCGAACCCGCCACCACCGGCCCCCATCGCAGCCCCCAAACGATCCAACTCGTCGACGGTGCGGCACAACTCGTGCAGCACCACCGTCTCAGCCGGGTCAAGCACATACTTCCCTGTCGTGGCACGCCACTACGCCCGACCGCGAATGCCCAGCCCGGTCGGCGGCCGCTTCGGTGTGCTCATCAGCCTCCAGTGTGCGCCGCAGCAATCAAAAAACGGCTTTCGCATGCGTGCGCCAAAATCAGCGCCGCCTGACTAGGCGCGGGCTGGGCGGTTGCTGGCGATTGGATGGCCCCTGCCTACCGCCCGCGCGGGAGTCGTCACGCTGCGGTGCCGACCTTCACGATCGCGGCGGGCTGATTCACCGACACCCCGAAGCGGCCTTCCACGCGGCAGCGCAAATCGCTTTTCGAAAAATCGTCAGCTACCGCGTCGGACCAGCGGGTGTCGATGACGCCGTCGTGATCGAGAGTCACTGCGCCGTCGCCGATCACCAGGCCAGTCTTGGCGCCGAGTCCTTGGTTGAGCACGACTGGGATGCCCCACAAGCGGCGGGCGACGGGATCAACGGGGACGCCGCGGACGTCGGTGGCACCAAGTTCCTCACCCCGCTGCTCGAACCGAGATAGGGGAGCGGGACGACACCGAGGTGCTGTTCGGGTCGCGGCGCGGCGGATACCTCACTGTCGGTGAAGTTCGGTGGGTGTTCGACCCGGCGGCCAAGGTTGTCGGACTGGGCGGGCTGACGCTGCACGAGTTGCGGCACACACGTGCGCGAGTTTGGCGATTGCTGCTGGCGCCAGCGTGAAGGTGATTTAAACGCTGCTGGGGCACAAGACAGCAACGCTGACGCTCGACCGCTACGGGCATCTGTTCCCCGACGATCTGGGTCGCATCGCAGACGCTTTCGACGAGGCCGCTCATCTACTGCGGCACGTTTGCGGCACAGCGCCCCAATTAAGGCTGTGCCATCCGACCGAAATAGCGTGTGAGCTGCGGGTTTTAGTGCCCTCGGTGAGATTCGAACTCACACTGTACGGGTTTTGAATCCGTTTCCTCTGCCAGTTGGGATACGAGGGCGAGCAGCAACCCACGATAGAGGATGTCGTCGGAGGCTATGCCCCGACGGGCTCCTCCACCGCCGTGCCGGCCTCGCTTCGGCGGGTGGGCCGCGATTTCTCCCGCCCGTACGCGATGACGCCAATCGCGAGGACGCCGAAAACGATCAGCATCTCCCGTAGGAACCATCCATAGACCAGCCCAGGCGGCGACGGATCGACCAGAAAGTGCTCGCCGACTTCCGGGTTGGCGGTCGTCGTCACGAGTATTCCGACGAATACCACCGCGCGGGCAATCCAGCCGCGATGGAACCAGATGAACACCGCTGCGGGCACCAGGTACACCCAGTGATGCACCCAGCTGATCGGGGAGATCAACGTGGCCGTCATCCCGATGATCAACCCGCCGGCCAACAGTCCGGACTGCGTGGATGCCCGCCGCGCCAGTAGGAGGCCTCCAATCGCGGCCACGGCCGTCACGACGAGCGAGAGCGGGCGTGTCCAATCGCCGATCGCAGCCAGCAGACCCTGGATCGAGTTGTTCCCCGATGTAGCGAACTTGGTGCCCAGCGCGACCTTGTCCACCAAGTGCCAGACACCGTGCGTGACGAACCCGATCGTGAGCGAGGGCTTGATGACGAAAGCCAGCAAGGAGCCGACGACGCACGTGCCGGCGCTCCACCAGAACATGCGCCACTGCCTGGCGACCAGGAGATACACGATGAACAACGCCGGAGTCATCTTGATGGCGGCCGCGATTCCAATCAGCACCCCGCGCGGTAGGCGCCTGCCAAGTACGGTGTCGTCGCGCCTGGCCAGGTCGGCGATCACCAGGAACATCAACAGCAGGTTGATCTGACCGAAGAAGAAATGCGCGTAGATCATGATCGTGGCGCTCGCGACGCCGGTGATGCCGAACACCACGACCCACCGATATCGGACGTCCGACGGAGTCACCATCGCGACGACGGCGAAGAGGGCCAGCATGGAGGCGACGCTCCACGCCCAGAGGCCAAAAGGCTGGCTGCCGATGTTCGTCGGCCACAACACCAGGGCGGCGAACGGTGTGTAGGTGAACGGCAAACCCTCTGGCGCGATGTTCGGCCCGTACAGGTTTCCGGCGTACAGGTCCACCCCTCGCCACGCTGCCGCCGACCCATATCTGTAGACGACCCAATCCACCGGATAGTTGTCGCGGAGCCGCTCGTATACCCACGTTGCCAATGCCGAGAGCAGCACTGCGGTCACGGCGACAATCGCCGGTACGGCAGCCGATCTGAGCGGCAGGGCTTTCACACAGCGGATGCTACCGATGCCAACGTCACAACCCCCAGGGTCGCCGGGCGTCACGTGTCGCGACACAATGGCATCCATGACCGAGTCATTGTCGGGTGCGCCGACCTCGCGCCGCGTGCTCATCGCTGAAGATGAGGCTCTCATCCGGCTCGACTTGGCGGAGATGCTCAAAGAAGAAGGATATGAGGTCGTCGGTCAAGCATCCGATGGTCAAGAGGCTGTCGAGTTGGCGGAGTCACTCAGGCCTGACCTCGTCATCATGGACGTGAAGATGCCGCGGCGCGACGGCATTGACGCTGCGTCCGAGATCGCGTCGAAACGGATCGCGCCGATCGTAGTGCTGACTGCGTTCAGCCAGCGCGATCTGGTGGAACGCGCCCGAGAGGCCGGAGCGATGGCGTATCTGGTGAAGCCGTTTTCCGCCACGGACCTGGTCCCGGCAATCGAGGTCGCCGTCAGCCGTTACAGCGAAATCGCCGAACTGGAGCGTGAAGTCGCATCGCTGTCCGAGCGGCTGGAGACACGCAAGCTCGTCGAACGCGCCAAGGGTGTGTTGCAGAGCAAACAGGGGATGACCGAGCCCGAAGCTTTCCGATGGATCCAGCGCGCCGCGATGGATCGCCGGACCACCATGAAACGGGTTGCAGAGGTGGTGCTGGAGACGCTGGACACTCCGAAGGAGCCCACCTCCGCCGGTTAGCCGGTTGCCGGTTCGTGCGCACGTGGTTTCCCAACAGCGCGCACGGTGCTGCTGTGTTGGCTATGTTCTACCGAAGGCTCCGAACAACCTGGTGGACGATGAGCGCGCGTGCGAACCGTCGACCCAGAGGCCGGGCCGAACAGGAACCTGACCTGGAGGTGAACGTGCGCGGTCGCGTGATGCGAAGTGCTGTCGTTGTAGGTGCTGTCGGCCTGCTCGTGGCGGGTATGGCCGGATGTGGGAACAAGAAGGAAGGTTCGGCGGCCCAGGGCCCGAATTGCGAGCCGCCGGGAGCCCCCGCTGCGACGAGTTCAGCTCCCGCACCAGGTGCGCCCGGAGCACCGTTGCAGATCAAGCAGCTGGTCCAGGTGGACGAGTGCGGGAAAGTGGTCCCGGTTCAACAGGGCGCGCAGCCCGTCGACCCAGCTGGCGACGGGAAGGCGACCTGCGAGCCGGTTTCGCTGGCCATGGCCGGCGCGCTGACCGGTCCGGATGCAGCGCTCGGCATCAACATCCTCGACGGTGCAAAACTCGCCGTGGACAAGCACAACGCGGCGAATCCCGGTTGCCAGGTCGAACTCGTCACTTTCGATACGGGCGGGGTGGAACAGAACGCGGTCAATATCGCCCCTCAGATCATCGACAACCCGAAGATCCGTGGATTGATCGGTCCGGCGTTCTCGGGTGAGACGCAGGCGACCGGCAACACCTTCAATCAGGCGGGTCTGGTAGCAGCGACCGCCTCGGCGACGCGGGTCTCCTTGTCCGAGAACAAATGGAAGACGTTCTTCCGGGGACTTGCGAACGACGGCGTCCAAGGCCCGGCCGTGGCCAACTACCTGAAGCTCAACCTGGGATACAAGAAGGTCTGCGTCATCGACGACAGCACGCCGTACGGTCAAGGTCTGGCGGACATCGTCAAGTCGACGTTGGGTGGCGCCTCGGATTCGTCGTGCAGCGATTCAATCAAGAAGGGCGACAAAGACTTCTCGGCCGCGGTAACCAAGATCACCAGCGCGAAGCCTGATGCCGTGTTCTTCGGCGGCTACTACGCTGAGGCGGCGTTGCTGTCACAGCAGTTGCACGATGCCGGGGTCAAGGCGGTTTTCGTGTCGGGTGACGGCAGTAAGGACCAGCAGTACGTCGACCAAGCAGGGGATGCGTCGAAGGACGCGCTGCTGTCGTGCCCGTGCGGCCCAGCGCCTGATGCGTTCGCCACCGAGTACAACGCGAAGTTCAACCAGGCACCGGGAACCTACAGCACCGAGGGCTACGACCTGGGCACCATCCTGCTGAAGGGCATCGATTCGGGTGCCATCACCCGACCGGCGCTGCTGGACTTCGTCAGGAACTACAACGGCCAGGGTGTGGCACGTAAGTACCAGTGGACGGACAAGGGCGAACTGACCTC
>JAVHWG010000202.1:0-6792 GCA_032159965.1 Mycobacterium sp. | reverse complement strand
AATGATCGCGACGCATGCGATGTGCGAAAGCGTCTGTCCGACAAGGAGATCCGCTTCATTTAGTTCGCCGACGCCAGTACCGAACAGACCGAGGGCGCCGAGGACAGTGCCAGCGGCGCGCATCGGTATGGCGTGAACCGAGGCGAATCCGGCGTCCAGCGCGGCGGGGACGAACCGCGGCCATCGTTCTTTCATACCGTCGATGTCCGCGATCGAAACGGGTCGCCCGCTGGAGTAGCAGTCGACGCACGGACCTTCGTCCGCCTGAAGCTGGAAGAGTTCGAGTTCGCGGGTCTGTTCCGAGGTCGCCGCCACGAGCCGGAGTTTGTTCAGCGGGTCGGCCAGCAACAGGCCCGCCGAGGCGACGTCGAGAAGCTCGGCGCAACGCTCGGTGAGCTCGGTCAGCAGGTCGACGACGTCGAAGTCGACAAGCAGGGTGTCCACGAGCGAGACGACGGCATCGAGCACGCGGGTTTCACGAGCCGATTCGGTCATGATTCCTCCCCTGAGGTCATTCGCCCCCCTTTGAATCGGAGTCGCGTTCGAGTCGTAGGCGACGGTCGAGGATGTCGCGAGCGACGTCCGTCGCGCTCCGGCCGCTGGCGTAGGCGTACGCCCTCAGGCGCATCAGGGCTTCAGCGGGCTCGACCTCCAGTTGCGCGACGAGCATCCCGGTGGCCTGGCTGACTTCGGCGCGGCTGAGGGTGTTCAGTTCCGCCCAGGCGGTGCTGAGCGGGTCGGTCATGGCGGCGTTCAGGTCGCCATCGAGGAGGTCGAGGAGAGGTATACCCGCGATTTCGGCAGCGGCGAAGGCACCGGCAAGGTCACCGTCGCCCAGCTCACCGGGCTGGAAGCGGAAAAGATCGAGGGCACCGACGTATTCACCGGCAACGGCGACCGGCATCGCGTACACGCCGCGAATCTCGTGGGCCAGCATGGCGGGACCGTAGATGGGCCAGCGGGCGTCGTCGGCCAGGTCCACGACGACGACAGGGGCACGGCCACTGACGGAGTCAAGGCAGGGTCCCTCGCCGAAAACGAATTGCAGTTCGTCGTATTCGCGGGCGGGCGCTCCACTGGCCCCGAGGGTGCCGGTGTTGGCACCGTCGAAGATCAACGAGATCGCGGCGGCGTCGACGTCGAGAAGAAGCACGCACGCCTCGCAGAGCCGATCGGCGGCGTCAACTCCACGACGGCCGCCGACAGCGGCGAGAAGCTCTTCCTGTAATGCCACGATGGTAGGCACGGCCCTCAACGGCTCGGTAGCTAGTCGGCGACGACACAATCTCAGATGGTCGCGTGCGACATACCGCCGATACCCTGACACTACCCTCTTTTCCTCGTGTTTAAGGCCCTCAACGGCGTTACGCCTGGAAGTTGTTCATTGGTTCGCTGATAGGGTTGCGGCACAACACATCTCGTTTGTCCAGCCATGAAGAGGCTCGAGGTACAGCGGCCTCGGATGCACAATCGCGTAGTAAGGTCGACGGGGTGAGCAAGCGCACCGAGATCCTCACCACCGCAAGCGAACTGCAGCACGCGATCACGACAGGGCACGAGTTCACAATCCTGGATGTGCGCTGGCAGCTGAGCGAACCAGACGGCCGCGCGGCCTTCGAATCGGGCCACATACCCGGCGCGGTGTACGTGTCACTAGAGGACGAACTCAGCGACCACGCGGTGAGCGGACGCGGACGTCATCCCCTGCCCTCGGGGCAACGCATTGAGGCGGCCGCCCGCCGATGGGGCGTGCGCCAAGGCGTTCCAGTCGTCGTCTACGACGACTGGAACCGGGCCGGCTCGTCGCGGGCGTGGTGGGTGTTGACCGCCGCGGGCATCCCCGCGGTTCGCATTCTGGACGGCGGACTGGTCGGGTGGATCACCGCGGGCGGCGCCATCGAGACCGAATCCGTCGTGCCCGAACCCGGCGACGTGACCGTCGTGCACGACGATCTGTACGCCGGTGCGCTCCCCACCCTCACAGCCGATGACGCCGCGACGATCCAGACTTTGCTCGACGCACGCGCACCGGAGCGGTTCCGCGGCGAGGTCGAACCCGTCGACGCGGTGGCTGGGCACATCCCCGGCGCGGCGAACCTCCCGAGTACCTCGGTGCTTGCCGACGACGGCGCGTTCCTGGGCGAGACGGAACTCGCACAGCTGTCGAAGGATCGCGGCGGCGACATCGGCGTGTACTGCGGATCCGGTGTCACCGCGTCAGTGGTGCTGGCCGCACTGATGTCGGCAGGCGTGGACGCCGCGCTGTACCCGGGCTCGTGGTCGGAGTGGAGCTCAGACCCGTCGCGCCCGGTCGCCCGCGGGCCAGGCGGCTGACGCGTCCTCGACATGCGAAGACGGTGGACCTGGACGATTCTTGGTGAATGACAGCGCCACCGACCACGCTTCCGGCGAAGAAGCGGGTGCACCCCGTCGACCAGCGAGCCCGATTGCGGCGGCCAGGTTCGGCCGACTCGACGAGTTGCCGTAGCTTGCGCGCATGGCGGCCCACGCAGCACTCGGCCTCGACGGCTTCAACCACCTGACGGATCGGCAAAGGATGCACCTGCTGTTCGGGGTGTGCTCGTCGACCATCTGGGCCCGTCGGGTGCTCGCCGCCGCGCCGTTCCGGGACGTGGACGCGCTGCTGGACCGTGCCGACCGGGTACTCGCCGAGCTACCCGACGTCGAGATCGACGCCGCGCTCGACGGCCATCCCCGCATCGGAGGCCGCGTCGACAACGCGTCCTCCGCGCGTGAGCAGGCGGGCATGGCCGCCGCCGACGACGACATCCGCGCCGAAATAGCCGACAAGAACCGGGAATACGAGAAGAAGTTCGGGTACGTCTATTTGGTGTGTGCCAGCGGGCGGGCGGCTGAGGAGCTGCTGGGTATCTTGACCGAACGGCTGGACAACGACCCCGACACCGAACGTCGGGTCATGCGCAGTGAGCTCGCCAAGATCAACCGGCTGCGCTTGGAACGGCTGCTGTCAAAGGAGACACCGTGAGCCACCTGAGCACCCACGTCCTCGACGCGACGACGGGCCGGCCCGCCGCGGGCGTGCCCGTGACGCTGATCGACGACGACGGCAAAACGCTCGCCTCCACGGTCACCGATGACGACGGGCGAGTCGCTGATCTGTACGCGGACGCGGCCGCCGGGGTGTATCGGCTGCGCTTCGACACGTCAGCGTATTTCACCGCGCAGGGTGTATCCGGCTTCTACCCCGAAGTCGTCATCGCGGTCGAAATCATCGACGCTGCAGGCAAATACCATGTGCCGCTGCTGCTGTCTCCGTACGCCTACTCGACCTACCGAGGGAGCTGACCGGTGTCCAAGATCATCCTGGGGAAGAATCAGTACGGCAAAGCCGAGAACCGGCTGGTGCGGATCTACCGCGAGAGCGCGCGCCACGAGATCCACGACATCAACGTGTCAACCTGTCTGCGAGGCGATTTCAGTGCCGCGCACCTCACCGGCGACCAGTCCGACGTGCTGCCCACCGACACCCAGAAGCAGACCGCCTACGCGTACGCGAAGGAGAAAGGGCTGCAGTCGATCGAGAACTACGGGCTGGACCTGGCACGGCATTTCGTGCACGACGTCGGGCCGGTCGAAGGGGCGCGCATCGAGATCGACGAATATGCCTGGGAGCGGGCCGTTGTCGGCGGTGCCGAACACAACCACACCTGGATTCGCAAAGGCCAGGAGGTCCGTACCGCCGCAGTCACCGTCGACGCCGGCGGTGAATGGGTGGTCGGCGGTCTCAAGGACATGGTGCTGCTCAAGTCGACAGGCTCGGAGTTCCACGGTTTTCTCCACGACGACTACACGGTCCTGGAGCCCACCAACGACCGCGTGATGGCGACGTCGTTGATCGCCCAATGGCGGTTCACCACGACAGGTCTCGATTGGGATGACATCTACCAGGGCATCAAGGGCCACCTGGTCGAGCAGTTCGCCACCGTGCAGTCACTGGCACTTCAGCAGACGCTCTACGAGATGGGCGCCGCCGTGCTCCGTGCGTACCCCGACATCGCCGAAGTGCGGCTGTCGGCGCCCAACAAACACCACTTCGTCTACGACCTATCACCGTTCGGCCTGGACAACGACAAAGAGGTGTTCCACGCCGACGACCGGCCCTACGGCTTGATCCAGGCGACCGTCACCCGCGACGACGCGCCGGACCCCGGACCTGCGTGGGACCTTCAGCAGGGCTGGCTGACCTGATGGACCTGAACACCGTCGAGGCGGTGAGCATGCCGACGAGCACTGCCGAGCTATGGCCCCTCGGCGACGGCGACGCGATCCTGGCCGGCGGCACATGGTTGTTCTCCGAGCCGAGTCCGGCGCTGCGCCGGCTGGTGGACATCACCGGACTGGGCTGGCAGCCAATAACGTTGAGCGACACAGGAATCGAATTCGCTGCGACGTGCACGCTGGCCGAGGTGTCGCGCCTCTCGGCGACGCTGCACACCACCCGACCGGAGTGGTCCGCGACCCCGCTTCTGCACCAGTGCTGCACCGCCCTGTTGGCCTCGCCGAAGATCTGGCGCACCGCGACCATCGGCGGCAACATCTGCCTGTCCTTCCCCGCAGGCGCCATGATCTCGCTGGCGTCCGCGCTCGACGGAGCCGTCACGGTGTGGCGCGCCGACGGCAGTCGCTACTCGCTCCCGATCGCCGAGTTCGTCACTGGCTCCGCCACAAACGTTCTCGCAGTCGACGACGTGCTTCGCTCCGTGCATCTGCCTGCGGCGGCCCTACGGGCGCGCACCGGGTATCGCAAACTGGCGCCGTCGCCGATGGGCCGCTCCGGCGTCGTCGTCATCGGGCGTCGTGACACCGACTCCGACGGTGGCGCGTTCGTCGTGTCGATCACCGCGGCCACCGTTAGGCCCTACGTGTTCACGTTCCCCGCGGTGCCCGACGCCGACGGGCTTCGCACCGCCCACGCATCGATCCCCGATGACGCGTGGACAGTTGACGCCCACGGAGACCCGCAGTGGCGTCGGGCGGTGACACTGGTCCTGGCCGAACAGATCCGCGCAGAGTTGACATGGCGCTGACTGTCAACGGCGTCGAGCGCCATGCTGATCCACGCCCAGGTCAGTGCCTGCGAACCTTCCTGCGCGAGCAAGGGTGCGTCGAGGTCAAGAAGGGTTGCGACGCAGGCGACTGCGGCGCATGCACTGTGCTTGTCGACGGCGACGCGGTGCACTCTTGCATCTTCCCCGCCTTCCGCGCCACCGGACGCAGCGTGACCACCGTTGCCGGGCTGGGCACTCCCGACGATCTCCATCCCGTGCAGCGCCGGTTCGTCGAGGCAGCCGGGTTCCAGTGCGGGTTCTGCACGGCGGGCATGATCACCACGGCGTCAGCATTTGACGACGCCGCGCTGACGGACCTACCTCAGCAGCTCAAGGGAAACCTCTGCCGATGCACCGGTTATCGCGCGATCGTCGACGCACTCGACGGCAAGCTGAACACCGAGAAGGTCAACGGCACCGCGGTGCGACGCTCGGTCGGCGCGCCCGCAGGCGCCCGAATCGTTACGGGCACCGAGGAATACACGATGGATCACGCACCGCAGGGACTTCTGCACATGGCCGTGCTCGGCAGCTCCGTCCCGCACGCGCGAATCGTCTCGATCGACACCACCGCGGCCGCGGAGATCCCCGGCGTGCACCTGGTGCTCACTCACCACGACAGTCCACGGGTGGCGTTTTCGACGGCGCGCCACGAAGACCGCACCGACGACCCCGACGACACTTATGTTCTGGACAGCATCGTGCGCTTCGTCGGGCAGCGCGTTGCCGCCGTCGTCGCCGACAACCTGGCGGTTGCCGAGAAAGCCTGCCGGGCAATCGTCGTCGAGTATGACGAGCGTCCAGCAGTGTTCGATCCCGAGGCAGCGCGTGCGCCCGGAGCGCCGACGCTGCACGGCGACAAGAACTCCGACGCGCGGATCGCGGACCCTTCACGCAACATCGTTGCCGAGCTTCACGGCGGGGTCGGTGACATCGACGCAGGGATCGCCGCGGCCGGGGCAGCCGACGGCGCTGTGGTCCAAGGGCGCTGGCACACGCAACGGGTCCAGCACGCGCACCTCGAGACGCACGCGACCATCGGCTGGGTCGACGACGGCCGGCTGCACCTGCGCACCAGCAGCCAGACCCCGTTCCTGACGCGTGACGCGGTGTGCCGCATCTTCGGGCTGCCGCCGGAGCAGGTGCGGGTGTTCACGACCCGCATGGGCGGCGGGTTCGGGGGCAAGCAGGAGATGATCACCGAGGACGTCGTGGCGCTGGCCGTGCTGCGGCTCGGCCGGCCCGTGCAGCTGGAGTACACCCGGACCGAGCAGTTCGTCGGGGCCACCACGCGGCACCCGATGGACGTGACGGTCACCGTGGCCGCCGACGCGGCCGGGGCGCTGACGGCCATCCGGCTGCGGACGGTCGCGAACACCGGCGCCTACGGCAACCACGCGGCCGGGGTGCTGTTCCACAGCTGCGGCGAGGCGGTGGCCCTGTACCGGTGCGCGAACAAGCGCGTCGACGCCCGCTCGGTGTACACGCACACGGTGCCGGCCGGCGCGTTCCGCGGGTACGGGCTCTCGCAGACCGCGTTCGCCCTCGAGTCCGCGCTCGACGAGCTGGCCCGCGGCGCCGGCTGGGATCCCGTCGCGTTCCGGCTGGCCAACGTGGTGCGTCCGGGTGATCAGCTCGTGTCGATCACCGACGACCCGGACGACGTGTCCATCGCCAGCTACGGCCTCGATCAGTGCGTCGA
>JAVHWG010000224.1:0-3315 GCA_032159965.1 Mycobacterium sp. | reverse complement strand
GAGCACGTCGACGTCCTGCTCTTGCAGGAGGAGCTCTGCGCGACGACCTGCCCGTTCGGACAAGTGTGGAAGCAGCCGCGATCCGCTGTGGATGAGGGTCACCGCGGGCGCCCGCCACCCCGGTGGTCGGACCCGCGCCAACTGGGCCAACTCGCCCGCCAGTTCGACGCCGCTGATCCCGCCGCCGATGACCACGAGCCGAGGCTTGCCGACCGTATTTGTGCCATGGGACTGGCCCCACCTTCCGTCGGTCTGCGAGACCCGCGCCTGGGAGCCGTCAAGCAGCGCGACGAGATGCGTGTGGGCCTCGTCGAACTCGCTGGCGAACTTGTAGCCGTGCAGGTGCTCGCGCCCCGGTAGCCGCTGCGGCGCCGCCAGTGCCGACCCGAGCGCGACAATGACAAACCGCCCACTGACCCGTTCGCCGGACGCAAGCTCGACCGTTTTCGTTGGCACGTCCATTCCCACGATGTCGCCGAGCACGTACTGGTATCCGGCGTTCTCCACTTGCTGCGCCGTCGCCAGCTCGCTCTTCGACACGGACAGCCGCAGGCAGAGGCGCTCGTGCGCCAAGGGAATGTACCCGTGCGTCGCCTGACGGTCGATCACGACGATCCTCAAAGGCCGCCCGGCCGGGCTGCGTCGCAGATGATGGACCAGCTCTATGCCGGCCATGCTTCCCCCGAGAATCAACACGTCACAGTCGGTCACGGGTTCTTCTCGAGGCACATTTCCTTCTGAAGGAGCCGGGTGTCCGACGGCAGCTTGCGCTCGTCTGATCATCGAAGGACAAGGCAGAGACGAGTGTATCGGAATACCAAGTGTCATGCTAATGCCAGTAGCTCTTGTAACAAACCGAACTTCGGCGTACCGTTCCGATCCGTTGAAACTCGATGGGAGGGACCGCAATGGCTACCACCCGGCCAATTTCGGCTGTCTCCGCTGCAGGCATGGCTCTGCTGAAAGCAGCATGCTCGTCCAATGATTCGCGGGGTGGTCAGGAATCCGGTCCAAGTGAGCGCACCGCTGCTGCGACCGATTACCAACAGCCCACGGTCGTTGCGCTGGGCTGGGCCCGGGCCGCGCTCGGCGCCGTCATCCTCACATTGCCCGGGCTCTTGCTTAGGCGGTTGTTCCCCGGCAAGGTTCCTGACCCGGTCGCGGTGGCCATCGCGCGCGGGTTCGGCGCCCGAAACATCGCGGTGGGCGCCGGCATCGTGTGGGCCCACCAGTCGGGCGACCCGGAAGCCGAGCGCCGGTGGTACCTCGCCGCCGCAGGCACCGATCTCGCCGACGCGCTGGCCATGGTACTGGGCCGGGGCCTGCCCAAGGCCCACCGGATGGTCGGGGCACTGGCGGCCGGCTCGGCCACCGCCGCAGGAGTAGCCGCCGCCCTCCAAGCGGGTGACTAAGAACCACGACGACGATGGCATCGGAAACTCTCCGACCGGCGCCAGCGCCGGCTTCCGGAGCCATCCGGCTCCGACGGCGTGACTAGGCCGCGCTGCCTGCGGTGAGTGCCTCGCGCAGACTCGCGCACTGGCTGTCGAAGAAGGATCGCGAGACAGGCGCGCCGGGGACGACCCTGTCGAAGCCGTGGAAGGCGCCCGGAACCACCTCCACGTGGCATGGCACGCCGGCCCTTTTCAGCCGCTCGGCATAAGCGAGGTCCTCGTCGTGGAAGAGGTCGAGGGTGCCAACGCCGATCCATGCCGGCGGCAGCCCGGTCAGATCGATGTTCCGCGCCGGGACGGCGATGTCGGGGTTCGCATTCCCCAAGTACGCCGCCCACCCGAACCGATTGCTGCGCTCGGTCCACACCCGGTAATTCCGCGCGTCCGATAGGCTTTTCGCCACGGTCCTGTCGTCGAGCATCGGATAGGTCAAAAGTTGTAGGGCAGGGTAGATTTCGCCGCGGTCGCGGGCCATCAGCGCCAGCGCGGCCGCGAGGCCGCCCCCCGCGCTGGCACCACCGATGGCCACCCGCGCAGGGTCCACGCCCGGCAGTGCCACCAGCCGCTGCAGGGCGGCGTAGCAGTCGTCGAGCGCCGCAGGAAACGGATGCTCCGGTGCGGGCCGGTACTCGACCGACCCGACTGTGATACCCAGTTTCCGGACGAATCGCCGGCACAAGTGGTCGTCCTGCCGTGCATTGCCGAGAATGTACCCACCGCCGTGGATCCACAGCAAGGCACCCGAAGTAGCGGCCGGCTCCGGTGGCCGGTGCAGCCTGACGCCAGCGCCGGTAGAGAGCGTGACTACCTCCACATCGTTGTGCCGACCGGGCAGGTGCAACAACGCGAGCGCGCGCAACAGTGGCAAGGTCCGGCGGGAAACCAGTGGGCGCGGCGCGAACCGGGCACCCCGTCGCAGGTCGGGATGAAAGTCTTCGCTCGGCACGGTTCGAACCCCTTACTTCAACGACGGGCCTCGGGGCAACGCGAGGCCCAGCTCTGTTATGTGTTGCGGCCGTTGGTTATCGGCATCGCAGTGATATCGCCCGTCGGGCCGGGCACCGCGCAGCCGTACTTGACCCGCGCCGGGTTGAGCGGACGGGAATGGCGACCCCTCAGTGCTCGGGTAGCGCCGGCTTGGCTCGTCAAGTCTGCGCGACCCGATGATGGCATCGCAAGTCACTCGCATAATCATGCTACTGGCGACGACGCTTGGTGCCACGGTGGATCAACGCGGATGGCGTGTTCCCGGCGGATGAGTCCGGCAGATCGATCATCAGGACCCCAGGTAGCCACACGGATGCTCCGAAGGTGTTGTGGGCACTAGATTTTCAGTTCAACCCCCTAGCTGCGCGTCGCACTCAGCTGAATCCCGCACGAGGCTATCGGACCCGGCCACGGCTGTTTCACAGATCAGGACACGTGGGGCGTGTTGCCGTAGCAGGTGGCATTACCAACGTCGAGGGTGCTCTGGCATAGCAGGTCTGCGCCTTGATAGATCCGCACGATCACCCAGTGCGCGGGCGCCGCGATCGGTCGCCAATCGGCACGGACCTGAGCACCGGGCCCGATCGGTCCGCGGGCGTCGTCGAGGGTCACGTTGAGCCGCCAGGGCAGCGGCACCGACGTCAGGAGCTTGCGCCCCGATTCGTCGACGTATTCCACACTGACCTGTGGAATGCTGTCGGAGACAACCTCGTAGGTCACGGCATCGCTGGCTCGCGCCGCCGGTGCCAACACTGTTGCCGCGACGCCGACGATCAGCGGCAGCGCTGCGACGCGCTGGCGAATCACGGGGGCGTCCCCAGTTGTGTCACTACTTCACACCTGCGACCGCACCGATGCCACCGACATCGCTGAT
>JAVHWG010000223.1:0-5123 GCA_032159965.1 Mycobacterium sp. | reverse complement strand
CTCGGCGACCATCGCCGTGGAAGCCATTCCTGCAGACGCAAATTCGGCGGCGACCCTGGTGGTACCCGACGGCTCTCCGCTGCTTATGCTGGAGCGGCTCACCCATCTCGACGACGGGTTGCCCGTCGACCTCGAGTACATCCGTATGCGTGGCGACCGAATCACGCTGCGCGGCAATCTCATCAGGAGTAGAACATGACTCTGGTCAACCAACGCACCGACGTTCCCGTGACGATCGACGAGTCGCTGTGCGTCGACGGATGCACGTTGTGCGTAGAGGTCTGTC
Source organism: Mycobacterium sp. (assembly GCA_032159965.1). Lineage (GTDB taxonomy): Bacteria > Actinomycetota > Actinomycetes > Mycobacteriales > Mycobacteriaceae > Mycobacterium. Next base: position 4,837 of record JAVHWG010000223.1, on the reverse strand, counting down.
CGCTCGATGCGCTGGCCATCAACCCCGATACCGGCAAGGCCTACATGCACGTGGACGAATGCTGGTACTGCGGGCCGTGCGCCGCGCGATGCCCCACCGGCGCCGTCACCGTCAACATGCCCTATCTCATCCGCTAAGGACCGCAGACATGAAGAAACCCGCCATCCGCCTTACCGCCATCGCCGCAGCAGTCGTCATCGCAGCGACCGGCTGCTCCCTTGACTCGCAGTCGAACTCGTCGGGCGCGGTCAATGTCGTCATCGGCTATCAGTCGAAGACCATCAACACGGTCACCGCAGGCACTCTGCTTCGCGCACAGGGTTACCTGGAGAAGCGTCTTGCCGACGTCACGGCGCGCACCGGCACCAAGTACAACGTGCAGTGGCAGGACTACGACACCGGTGCGCCCATCACCGCGCAGATGGTCGCCGAGAAGATCGACATCGGGTCGATGGGCGACTACCCGTTGCTCATCAACGGTTCGAAGACGCAGGCCAACGAGCGAGCCAAGACCGAATTGGTGTCGATCACCGGTTACAACTCCAAGGGCGGTTTGAACGGCATTGTCGTCAAACCAGATTCGAGTGCCGCGGTACTGACGGACCTCAGGGGGCAGAAGATCTCGGCGAGCGTCGGCTCGGCAGGCCACGGGATGTTGGTCCAGGCCCTGCAGCGCGGCGGCGTCGACCCCAAGACGGGCGTCGAAGTGCTCAACCAGCAGCCGCAGATCGGCGGGTCCGCACTGGAAGCGGGCCAGGTACAGGCACTTTCACAGTTCGTCGCCTGGCCCGGACTTTTGGTCTACCAGAACAAGGCCAAGCTGCTGTACGACGGTGCCGAACTCGGTGTGCCGACATTTCATGGCGTCGTCGTACGCCGTGACTATGCCAAGCAGCATCCCGAAGTACTGGACGCTTTCCTGCAAGCACAGCTGGATGCCACCGACTTCATCCACCAGCAACCGCTCAAAGCGGCCGAGATCGTCGCCCAGGGCACCGGGCTGCCCCAGGAGGTCGTGTACCTCTACAACGGCCCGGGCGGCACGTCGTCCTTTGACACCACACTGAAGCCGTCCCTCATCAGCGCGTTCAAAGACGATGTGACATACCTGAAGTCGATCGGCGACTTCGCGGATCTCGACATCGACCAGTTCGTCCAGGATGGCCCGCTGCAGACGGCGTTCAAGGTGCGCAACCTGGACTATCGTGCCGGCCAAGCGTCGACAACCAACCCGTCGGCCATCGGCGGGACAGACCCGGTGTGCAACACACCGGTCTCCGATCCGGCACTGGCGAGCGAACTGTGGGTGGCCGGATCGGATAGCACGCAGGCGGCGGCGAACCCGACGTGCCTGCTGCGTGCTGTTCGCGACGCGAGCAGCCGGGGTGTCACGGTGAGGGCGGCATACGTGCCCGACACCGAGCTGGGGACCAGGTGGTACGCCGACCACGCGGCATGGGTCCGCGACGGCCGGAATTATCTGCCCTTCAGCACCACTGCGGGAGCCAAGCGCTACCTCGCCGCACACCCGGGCAGCGCGTCGGTGGACTACCAGCAAGCGGTGGCAGGCGTCGTATGACGACCATCGACGCCGTGGTCCCCGCGTCGGTCGAGGCTTACGTGCCGGTGGAACGGCCGTCCGTGCGCCGTCCGTCGGCCGCCGTGTGGTCGAGGCGGATTCTCCGGCTGGCATCGATTCTGACCGCGGTCGGGCTGTGGCAGCTGCTGACCGCGAACCACGTCCGGTTGTGGGTTCGCTTCGACACGCTGCCGACCGTGACCGAGATCGCGGCCGTCTTCGTCAAAAAGGTTGGCACCGACGGGTACTGGCTGGACCTCGGGCAGTCTCTGATCAGGATTCTCAGCGGCTTCGGGTTGGCTGCGGTGGTTGGCGTCGCGACCGGCGTCCTACTGGGCCGGTCGAAACTGTTCGCCGACACGTTCGGGCCGCTCACCGAGCTGGCACGGCCGATTCCCGCGATCGCGCTTGTGCCGGTGGCGATTCTGTTGTTTCCCACTGACGAGGCCGGCATCGTGTTCATCACGTTCCTGGCCGCGTACTTCCCGATCATGGTCAGCACGCGGCACGCCGTCCGCGCGCTGCCGACGATCTGGGAGGACTCGGTGCGCACGCTCGGCGGCGGTCGGTGGGATGTTCTCCGGCAGGTCGTGCTGCCCGGCATCCTCCCGGGCCTGTTCGGTGGCCTGTCGGTCGGGATGGGGGTGGCGTGGATCTGTGTCGTCTCCGCCGAGATGATCTCCGGACAGCTGGGTGTCGGATACCGCACCTGGCAGGCCTACACCGTGCTCGCATACCCGGAGGTGTTCGTCGGGATCATCACGATCGGCGTGCTCGGTTTCGCGACCGCGGCGGCAGTCGAGCTGATCGGACGACGGGCCACCCGATGGCTGCCGCGCGCCGAGGAGACGATCCGATGAGCACCGCCGTCAAAGTCGGGATGCGACTGGAGCTCGACGGTGTGCGACTGTCATACGGCAACACTCGGGTCGTCGAGGGTTTGAGCCTCGCCATCGATCCGGGCGAGATTCTGGTGCTGACGGGACCTTCGGGGTGCGGCAAATCGACGGTGCTGCGCGCCTTCGCCGGCCTGTTGCGGCCCGCAGCCGGTCGGGTACTGGCGGACGGCGAGGAGGTCATTACGACATCCCGCGATCGCGGAATGGTGTTTCAGGACAATGCACTACTGCCGTGGCGCAGCGTCCGGTCCAACATAGAGCTCGCACTCAAACTGCGCGGCGAGCCGCGTGCGGGCCGTCGGGCACAAGCGGAACGGTGGATCACCGAGGTCGGCCTCGGAGGGTTCGCCGATTACCTACCGAAAAGCCTTTCCGGGGGCATGCGTCAGCGGGTGCAACTCGCCAGAGGCCTGGCCGGTGCGCCGCGGGCCGTTCTGATGGACGAGCCGTTCGGCGCGCTCGACAGTCAGACACGCCAAGCGATGCAGCAGCTGCTCGTCGAGACCTGGAGGGCACATCCCACCACGATCGTGTTCGTCACACACGACGCCGACGAAGCGGTGGCGCTCGGTGACCGGGTGGCCGTGCTGGACAGGACCGGAACCCTGCGGACGGTGATCGACGTGCCGGACCCGCGTGACGGCACCCGGGCGCAGCGCGAGGAGCTGAAGCCGCGAATCGTTGCAGCCCTGCGTCAATCGGCCGCCTGATGCAAGCTCCCGACCCAACCAGCCCGACCCGCCTCGACTGCGATGTTCTAGTGATCGGCGGCGGGACCGCAGGAATCATGGCGGCGCTGACGGCCGCGGAGCACGGTGCCCAGGTGTTGCTGCTGGACAAGGCGCACGTGCGTCACTCCGGAGCGCTGGCGATGGGGATGGACGGCGTCAACAACGCGGTGATTCCCGGAAAAGCCGACCCCGAGGACTACGTCGCCGAAATCACCAGAGCCAACGACGGAATCGTCAACCAGCGCACGGTGTATCAGACCGCGACACGTGGCTTTGCGATGGTCCAGCGTCTCGAGCGCTACGGCGTGAAATTCGAGAAGGACGAGCACGGCGAGTACGCCGTCCGCCGGGTGCACCGGTCCGGTTCGTACGTGCTCCCGATGCCGGAGGGCAAGGACATCAAGAAGGCGCTCTACCGGGTGCTGCGCCAACGCGCGAATCGCGAGAAGATCCGCATCGAGAACCGCGTGATGCCGGTGCGGGTACTGACGGAGGACCAGGACGAGCGCGGTGACGGGAAGAAGGTCCGCCGAGCGGTCGGCGCCGCGGGATTCAACACGCGCACAGGTGAATTCGTCGCCGTAGCGGCCAAGGCGGTGGTTCTGGCGACCGGAGCGTGCGGGCGCCTGGGCCTTCCGGCGTCGGGCTACCTCTACGGCACATACGAGAACCCCACCAATGCGGGCGACGGATATTCGATGGCGTACCACGCCGGTGCTGAGCTCTCGGGGATCGAGTGCTTCCAGGTGAACCCGCTGATCAAGGATTACAACGGCCCGGCGTGTGCCTATGTGGCCAACCCGTTCGGTGGATATCAGGTGAACGCGCAGGGGGAGCGCTTCGTCGACTCGGACTACTGGTCCGGCCAGATGATGGCCGAGGTCAAAGAGGAGATCGAATCCGCCCGCGGGCCGATATATCTGAAGGTGTCTCACTTGCCGGACGAGACGCTCACCGCGCTGGAGAACATCCTGCACACCACCGAGCGGCCGACCCGCGGGACGTTCCACGCAAATCGGGGACACGACTACCGCACCCATGACGTCGAGATGCATATCTCTGAAATCGGCTTGTGCAGCGGTCATTCCGCATCCGGGGTATGGGTCGACGAGCATGCGCGCACCACGGTGCCCGGGCTGTACGCGGCGGGCGACATGGCGTGTGTGCCGCACAACTACATGATCGGCGCATTCGTCTACGGCGACCTGGCCGGTGAGCATGCGGCATCAACGCTCGGCGACGTCCCTTTGCCGGAGTCCTTGCCGTCCAGCCAGTTACGGGATGCGCACGAACTCATCTACCGATCGCTCCGGCATCCAGACGGTCCGCCTCAGACGCAGGTCGAGTACAAGCTGCGTCGATTCGTCAACGACTACGTCGCGCCCCCGAAGACGGGAACGAAGCTGTCGATCGCGGTGCAGACGTTCGAGCGGATGCGCGAGGAAGTCGCGCAGATCGGAGCCCGCACACCGCACGAGCTGATGCGCGCCGTCGAGGTGACGTTCATTCGCGACTGCGCCGAAATGGCCGCGCGCGCCTCGCTGACCCGCACCGAGTCACGCTGGGGGCTCTACCACCAGCGGGCCGACCTACCGGCCCGCGACGACGAGCACTGGAGTTACCCCCTG
>JAVHWG010000133.1:0-24617 GCA_032159965.1 Mycobacterium sp. | reverse complement strand
CAAACGCCTGGTGCGGGAGCGCTATTGGCAGGGCCACGAGTCCCGCGTCATCTAACATCGGGTGAACGATGACTGTGTTCAGCGCGTATCAAACCAGTATTCGGGTGCTCAAAGGCTCGCCGATGTTGGCGTCGATGGCCCAAGACCTCAGCTTAGTTTCGGCCGTTCCCGGGTAATCCAGGCATGACGCGGCCGCAGCGTGAAGGCCGCCCTCAAGGGGGAGGGATGTCAGTTGCTGACTGCGGTACTCGGAGTGGCTGTCGTCGGCATCGCGGTACTGGCTGCGGCAGTCTTGACTCAGAACACGATCCTTGCCGTGATCGTCATAGCCATTTCGGCCATAGGGCTGGTCTTGCTGGCGCGCGACTGGCTCACTCAGCGCAGGCAGGCGGCGGGGTCGCAGGCTGCCGAGACGACAAATGACCTCTCGGAGCCGCACCCTGCGACGGGCACGTCGTTGGATGCCGACAAGTTCGAGCCGGACGTGCCCTACGAAGAGGACGACGCTGAGGACGACGACGCCGAGACCGAAACCCAGGCCGCCAACAAGGAGAGCGACTAGGTCGGCCGAGGTCACTGCGCTCGTCCCCGGTCAATCCGCGCGGTTCGTCCCAGCTCTCCGGCCTAGCCGCAGGCCTGTCGGATGACAGCGGCAACGGCACCAGGCTGAGACATGTAGACGGCATGACTCGCAGCCACCTCGACTGTGGTGGCGCCGGCCCGCTGCGCCATGGCGCGCTGGGCGGAAGGCGGGATCATGCGGTCTTCGGTGGCAACCAAGTACCAGCTTGGCTTGCCGCGCCAGGCTGGCTCGGTGACCTTCCCAGCCATGGCGTTCACGGCCCACGGCACCTGGGAGTTGGCCATGAATACGGCGTCCGCGGCGGGTAGGTCCGCGCCGAAGGACGCGTGAAACTTCGCTCGGTCTTGGAAAAAGAAGCCGCCCGGCGCGGGGACGATCGGCGACCCCGGCATATCGGGGTCGCCGCCCAGCGCTTGCACGGACTCGCCCTCATCCGGCGCGAACGCCGCGATGTAGACCAGGGCCGTCACCTCGTCGTGAGTGCCGGCCTCCGTGATGACCGCGCCGCCGTAAGAGTGCCCGACCAGCACGACCGGCCCGCCTTGTGCATCGATGGTCAGCCGCGTCGCCGCCGCGTCGCCGGACAGCGACAAGGTGGGATTCTGCACCACGGCGACGGGGTGGCCGTCCCTGGTGAGAAGGTCATACACTGCCCGCCAGGTGGATCCGTCCACGAAAGCACCGTGGACCAGAACGATGCTCCGTGGTCCGGCACCCGTCCGCATGATGATCTCCTTCATGGGCTGTGTAGCCAAAACCGTACTGGCGAATTGTCCCAGTTGTGGCCGCCGCCGGTTCGATCGTCAAGGTGGCTATTGTTCGGGACGTGTTGGATCGTCTGTGGGCCTCCGCTACCGGGCACCCGTTTCTTGACGCGGTGCGTGAGGGCACGATTACCGACTCCGCCTTCGACCGATGGTTGGTGCAGGACGCCCTGTTCGTCGCCGACCTGCTGACGTTTCAGGCTCGGCTCCTCGCGCGTGCGCCCCGGCCGGCTCAGGCAGTGCTTGCCGGGGGATGCGTTGCGCTGGTGGATGAGCTGGACTGGTTCGAGGCACAAGCCGCCCGGCGGGGCATCGAGATGGGCCAGCCGGCGCTGCCCGTGACCCTTGCTTATGGGGAACTGTTGCTGAAACTGGACGCCGTGCCCTACGAGGCGGCGGTGACGGCGCTGTGGGCGCTGGAACGGGTGTACCTGCTCGCATGGGCTTCGGCGGCCTCGAGCACCTCCCCGTTCACCGAGTTCGTCGAGCACTGGACGGCGCCGGGCTTTGCGGATTACGTCGACGCACTGGGCGAGTTGGCGACTCCGGACCGGTGGGTTGATCTGGTACGCAAGGTGCTGACACAGGAAGTGGCGTTCTGGGACATGGCACTGGCATGACGCTGTCCACACGGTTGTGGACCGACAACAGCGACTTGGCAGCGGCGGCGCTCGCGCATCCGTTCGTGCGTGGCATCGGTGATGGCTCGCTGGCCCGTGAGAGGTTTGCAGGCTACGTCGCCCAGGACGCATTCTTCCTTGAGTCCTTCGCGCGCGCTTACGCATTGGCGCTCGCCCGCAGTGCGGACACGAGCACGCTGCTCACACTGGCTGATCTGCTCACGGGGGTTCGCGAGGAACTCGGATTGCACGCTTCGTACGCCGCCGGCTGGGGTATCGACATGGCCGACGTCCAGCCTTCGCCGGCGACCCTGGCCTATGTCGAATTCCTGCTCGCGACCGCAGCGACCGGCAGCCTCGGCGTGGTGTTCGCGGCGATGACTCCGTGCATGCGCCTGTACGCATTCCTGGGTGCGGGACTGGACGCGACGTCAGCGGGACCGTACGCGCAGTGGGTACAGACCTATGCCGATCCCTCGTTCGAAGCCCTGGTGGCCCGGTTGGAACAACTGCTTGACGAACACGGCGACGATGGGCACGCCGTGCACGCGGCCTACCGTCGGGCGATGCGACTGGAGGTGGCGTTCTTCGACGCCGCGCTGGCGCCCGTCAGCTGAGCGCCGGGACGACGACGCCGCCACTCAGTGGTCAGCGGACCGGCCCGTCGCCGCCGCGTGCCCGGCTCGATATCCGAAAACCATTGCGGGCCCGAGTGTTCCGCCCGCCCCGCCATACGCGCGGCCTGTCACGCCGCCCATCGCATTGCCCGCGGCGTACAAGCCCGTGATCGTTTTGCCGCTGACGTGCAGCACGCGGCCGTCGCGGTCGGTGCGTGGCCCGCCCTTGGTGCCCATCGCTCCCACTGACACGGGCACCGCGTAGTAGGGCGCGGTGTCTATCGGGCCCAGGGTTCTACCGGCCGTGGTGGTCGCCAGGTCGTCGCCCCAATAGCCGTCGTACGCGCTGGAACCGCGTCCGTAATCGGGATCCACGTCGTTGCCCACGTTGTCGTTCCAGGCGGCCAGCGTCCGCGCCAGCCCGTCGGGGTCGATGCCTGTTTTCTCACCCAGTTCCACAATGTCAGTCGACGGCGAGAACCAGTCCGGGACTTCGTCGCCCGGCAGCACACCCAGGAATCCGTACTTCTTCAGATGAAGGTCGTCGAACACGATCCAGGCAGGGTCGTTGACGTAGCCGCCACGGGGATCGAGGTAGTGGAACGCGCCCGCCATCGAGTTGTACTCGCCGGCCTCGTTGACGAACCGCTTGCCGGCCTTGTTCACGATGATGCTGCGAGGCCGCGTGCGTTCGAGCCGCACGCTGCGGCTGCGGGGCTTGCCGTCGATGGTGTCGCCGGGAATCTGGATGATGGGCACCCACCATGCCTCGCCCATGTTGGTCAGATCCGCACCCAGGGCCATGGCCATCCGCAAGCCGTCGCCGGTGTTGTTGGGCGGCGACACCGGGCCGTGCATCGGTCCGCGAAGGAACGCGGCGACAAGCGCGTCGTCCCATTCGAAGCCGCCCGAGGCAAGGATGACACCATGGCGGGCGCCGACCGTGAAACTCTGTGTGTCCGTCGTGAAGCGCGCGCCCCGAACGGCGCCCGAGCCGGTGATGAGTTCCGTTGCGCGCGTGCCGGTGTGGGGAACGACGCCGACGTCGAGCAACCCCTTGAGCAAGCCTGCGACGAGCGCGGTGCCTGCGACACAGAACTCGCCGGACGCGTCGTCGACCGACGCGTGGATGCGGGCGCGGGTCTCGGCATCGATGCCGACGTTGCTGAAGTCCGCCGGGAACGACGTGATCCGGTCCGACCATTCGCCCAGCCTCGCCAGGTCGAAGGGGGCGGCGTTGAGCGAACGGCCGCCGCCGGGACGCCCGCCTGGCAGCTCGGGTTTGTAGTCGGGAAACCCTTCGGCGACCTCGAATCTGATGTCGCTGTGTGCCTCGACGAAGTCGAGCATCACCGGGCCGGTCCGCACGAAAGTCTCGACGAGGTCCTCGTCCATCGAGCCGAACGACTGGGCCCGCAGATAGCTCATCGCGTCGGCGACCGTCAGTTCTTCACCGGACATCCGGTTGTGCGCCGGAATCCAGACGATGCCACCCGATACCGCGCTCGTCCCACCGACAGTCGCGGCTTTCTCGTAGACCTCTACCGCGGCACCATCGCTGGCCGCGGATAGCGCGGCCGTGAGACCCGCTGCGCCAGTTCCCATTACGACGACGTCGGTCTCGTGATCCCATTCCGTGTCGTGTGCAAACAAGACCTTCTCCCTCAGCTGAGGACGGTGGACAGTTGTTCTGCGGCCCTGACGACCATCTTCCTGCCCCGCAGCACCACGTCCTCGCGGTGGGAGATCAGGTTGATGCACGTCGGAGGGGCCGGTGCCCGCCGGTGAACAGGGACCGCCAGTCCGTAGGTGTTGGGTTCGATCTCGCCGTGAGTGATCACCCACCCTTGCAAACGGGTCTGCCCGACGAGGTCACGCTCACCGGGACGCGGCGGCATCGACGCCAGGAGGGCGATCCCGGCCGCCCCGCGGTCGAGCGGGTAGCGGCTTCCTTCGTGGAAGGACAGCTGGTAGGAGACACGGCTCGGCACGATGACAGCAACCGCCACCTGCTGGTCACCCTCGGCGATCAGCAGCGACACGGTGGTGCCGAGGTCGTCGGCCAGCGCGCGCAGGGTCGGGACGCTCAGCTGCCGCACGTTGTTGTCGAAGGACGCGCCGAGGACTGCCAGCCCGGCCGCCGACCGGTATCTGCCGTCTTCGGACTTGGCCACGAGGTGGAACTGAGCGAGGGTGCTGAGCAGGCGGTAGGCGATCGTGCGGTGCACGCCGGCGTGATCGGCAACCTGCTGCACCGTGAGGCCCGAGCCCGACACGGCGACCGCCTCCAAGACCGACAACCCGCGCGCCAGGGTCTGCGAGCCTGGTGGCGGCGTCGACGGACTGTCGGCTGGTCCCTTGACAGACATCAGCCCGACAGTGATGCTCTATATATAGTGCACATCAGTGTGCGATATTAGCACAATCGTGCAGACCGGAAAGAGGGCCCGTGCCAGAGCACGAGAGCGTCTGGAGTGATCTCCAGGGCGTGCCGTTCGCGCAGGGCTACCGTGATGCCGGGGGCATTCGCACACGCTTCCTGCATGCGGGCGACCCGGGCAAACCCGCGCTGGTCTTCCTGCACGGCTCGGGCGGTCATGCCGAGGCATACGTCAGGAATCTGGACGCGCACGCCGAGCACTTCTCGACTTGGTCGATCGACATGCTGGGCCACGGCTACACGGACAAGCCAGGCCATCCGCTGGAGGTCGCACACTACGTCCGCCATCTGACCGCGTTCCTCGATGCCATCGGCGTGCAGCGCGCGCACATCAGCGGCGAATCGCTGGGCGGATGGGTGGCCGCCCGCGCGGCGGTCGACCATCCGGACCGGATCGACCGGCTGGTGCTCAATACAGCGGGCGGATCACAGGCCGACCCGGAGGTGATGAAGCGGATCATCGCGCTGTCGATGGCCGCGGTGCAGGACCCGACGTGGGAAACCGTGCAGGCCCGAATCAAATGGCTGATGGCGGACAAGTCGAAGGACTACGACGACCTCGTCGCGAGCCGCCAACGGGTGTATCAGCAGCCGGGCTTCGTCAGCGCCATGCGCGACATCATGGCACTACAGGACCCCGAGATCCGTGCGCGAAACCTGTTGGGGCCCGGCGAATACGGGTCCATCACTGCGCCGACGCTGGTGGTGTGGACCAGCGACGATCCGACCGCCGACGCGACCGAAGGACGCCGGATCGCCTCGATGATTCCGGGAGCGCGGTTCGAGTTGATGCCCGATTGCGGCCACTGGCCGCAGTACGAGGACGCAAAGACGTTCAACCGTCTGCACATCGACTTTCTGCTGGGGCGCTGACCGATGGCCGTGGGGGACGCAAGTGGGGAGGCGGAGGTCGTCGTCGTCGGCGCGGGTCCGGTGGGCCTCACGCTTGCGAACATCCTTGGTTTGCAAGGTGTCCGGACGCTGGTCGTGGAAGAGCGCGACACCCTGATCGACTATCCGCGGGGTGTCGGGCTCGACGACGAGGCATTGCGCACCTTCCAGACGATCGGCCTCGTGGACCGTGTCCTGCCCCACACGGTGCCCAACCAGATCCTGCGGTTCTTCGATGCCCGGCGCCGACTGCTCGCCGAGATGGCCCCTCCCGACGCGCGGTTCGGCTGGCCCAGGCGCAATGGCTTCGTACAACCGATGGTGGACGCCGAACTGCTTGTGGGCCTCGACCGTTTCGAGCACGTCGAGGTGCGGTGGGGCCACCGGGTGCAGGGCTGCCGGGAGGCCGCTGACGGCGTCACGGTCGAGCTGTCGTCCGGCGATGTGCCGTCGACGGTCAGGGCGCGCTACGTGATCGGATGCGACGGCGGACGCAGCGTCACGCGCCGGGCGATGGGGGTGTCCTTCGATGGCACCACATCGCCGACGCGCTGGCTGGTGGTCGACGTCGCGAACGATCCACTCGGTCATCCGAACAGCGAGGTCGGTGCCGACCCCGCGCGACCGTACGCGTCGATCTCGATCGCGCACGGAATCCGGCGGTTCGAGTTCATGATTCACGCCGCCGAGACCGACGAGCAGGCCGAAGATCCGGCGTTCATCGCACGCATGCTGGGGCTGCTGGTTCCGCATCCGGAGCGCGTCGAGGTGATCCGGCACCGCTTGTACACCCACCACTCGCGGATCGCGGGCAACTTCCGCAGCGGGCGCATGTTCCTTGCGGGCGACGCGGCGCACCTGATGCCGGTGTGGCAGGGGCAGGGCTACAACAGTGGTATCCGCGACGCCGCCAACCTCGGATGGAAGCTCGCGGCAGTGGTGAACGGCCAAGCCGAAGACGCGCTGCTGGACACCTACGATCTCGAGCGCCGCAAACATGCGAGGGCGATGATCGACCTCTCGACATTGGTCGGCCGAGTGATATCGCCCACCAATCGGCGCGTTGCGTCGTTGCGGGACGGTGTGATTCGCGCCGCTTCGGTGGTGCCCACGCTGAAGCGGTACGTGCTGGAGATGCGGTTCAAGCCGATGCCCCGGTACGAACAAGGCGCCGTCTTCCATGCCGCGCCCCCAACGCCGACGTCGCCGGCAGGCACGCTGTTCATTCAGCCGCGCGTCGCCACGCGGGAGTCTTCGAATGTGCTGCTCGACGATGTGATCGGCCCGGGATTCGCGGTGCTGTGCTGGAACAACAACCCCCGCGCCCTGCTATCGGCGGATGCGTTCGTCCGCTGGAAAACGTTGGGAGCCAGATTCATCGAAGCGCGACCACTTACTCAACTGCACTGGGCCGGCCACGACGACCCGGACGTCGTCATCGTCGGCGACAGCTCGGGCGGTCTGAAGCCGTGGTTCGACGCGCACGCGGAGTCGGTCTTGTTCCTGCGCCCGGATCGTTGCATCGCGGGCGCCTGCATCGCCCAGCGCGCGACCGACGTGAGTGCCGCACTGTTCAAAGTTCTGTACGTGACTCAGGAAGGAGGCAACCGTGCCACTGGCTCTGTGCTGCATGTCTCACAGCCCGCTGCTGAACCTTCCGGGACCGTCGCAGGATCTCCTTGACGACATCCATGGCGCGCTCGCCGACGCCCGAAGCTTCGTGCGCGCATACGATCCTGAGCTTGTCATCATCTTTTCGCCGGACCATTACAACGGCTTCTTCTATCGCGTGATGCCGCCGTTCTGCATCGGCTCCAGCGCCGTCGGCGTCGGCGACTTCGGGACCCAGGCCGGCCCGCTCGACGTTCCGGCGGACATCGCCACCGAGTGCGCGACCGCAGTGCTGAAAGCCGGTGTCGACGTGGCGTTCTCGGCGAGTATGGACGTCGACCACGGCACGGTGCAGCCACTGCAGACGTTGTTCGGTGACGCGGCATCGTGCCCGGTGGTGCCCATTTTCATCAACTCGGTCGCGACCCCGCTCGGTCCGATCAGCCGCGCACGGGCGCTGGGTTCTGCGGTCGGTGAGTTCGCCGCGACATTGGACAAGCGGGTGCTGGTCCTGGGGTCCGGTGGGCTCTCCCACGATCCGCCTGTCCCGACGCTCGCGACGTTGCCGGTCGCTGCCAGGGATCGGATAGTTCACGGCCAGCCGATCACGGCCGAGCAACGGCAGGCGCGGCAGACACAGGTGATCGGCCTCGCCGGAGAGTTCGCGCACGGCCGCGGGTCGATGCATCCGCTCAACCCCGAATGGGATCAACGGCTTCTGGAGATCCTCGACCGCGGTGATCTCAGCGACGTCGACGACTGGTCCAATGAGTGGATCGCTGCGCAAGGTGGCAACTCGGCGCACGAGATCCGCACGTGGATAGCAGCTTTCGCCGCATTGGCCAGCCAGGGTCCGTATCGGACCCGGGTGCGCTACTACCGGGCCGCGCCCGAACTGATCGCGGGGTTCGCCGTCCGTACGGCCGAACGGGTGACGGCGTGATGACCGCGTCTTTCCACGGCGATGAGCCGCTTGCGCAAAGAGCAGACGCCTATGACGTCGACGTGCTCGTCGTCGGCTCCGGCGGCGGCGGCATGACCGCGGCGCTCGCGGCGGCGGGATCGGGGCTGGACACACTCGTCGTCGAGAAGGGGTCCCACTTCGGCGGCTCCACCGCGCTTTCCGGCGGGGGGATCTGGGTGCCGGGCGCACCTTGCCAGCGTCGCGAAGGGTATTCGCCGGCACCCGACAGCGTTTTCACGTATCTGCGCCACATCACCGATGGCCTCGTGAGCGACGCGCGGTTGCGCCAGTACGTCGACACGGCGCCGGAGATGATGGCGTTCCTGGAGAACACGAGTCCGTGGTTCGAGTTCGTCTGGAAGCCGGGATACGCGGACTACTATCCGGAGGCGCCCGGCGGGTCGGAGCGCGGCAGCACCATCAACGTGCCCCCGATCGACCTGCGCAAGCTGGGCGACGAGGAACACAATCTGCTCCAACCATTGGCGCTGGCACCCAGGGGAATCTGGCTGGGCCCCAAGGAGCTGCGGCTCTTCTATCAGGTGCGGCAGTCGTGGCGCGGCAAGGCGGTGCTGGTCAAGCTGATCTGGCGGATGATCCGGGCGCGAGTCTTCGGTGATCGGATGGCCGCAATCGGACAGTCGCTGGCGGCTCGTATGCGCATGGCGATGAAGGAGCACGACATTCCGCTGTGGCTCGACTCGCCGATGACCGAGCTGCTCACCGACATCGACGGCAACGTCACCGGCGCGGTGGTCGAACGCAAAGGCGCCGTGCTGCGGATCCGGGCGCGCGGCGGCGTCATCCTCGCCGCAGGAGGCTTCGATCACGACATGCAGTGGCGCAGACAGCATCTTCCAGTGCTGGAGAAGGACTGGAGTTTCGGCAATCCGCTGTCCATGGGCGACGGCATCCGGGCCGGCGAGAAGGTCGGTGGCGCCACCGATTTGCTTGACGAGGCGTGGTGGTTCCCGGCGATCCAATGGCCGGACGGGCGGCTGCAGTTCATGCTCAATGAGCGGATGATGCCGTCGCAGTTCGTGGTCAACGGCGACGGTGTGCGGTTCATCAACGAAGCCGCGCCGTACATGGATTTCGCCCACGCGATGATCGAGGGACAGCGCCGCGGGGTCACGCACATTCCGTGCTGGCTGATCACCGACATCCGGTCGTTCCACCGCTACGTCGTCGCCGGGCACCTCCCGATCCCCAAGGTGCCGTTCGCGCCGGTGCCGACTGGTCGGAAAGTTCCCCGGGCATGGCTGGATTCCGGCGTCGTGCACGAAGGGCAGACGTGGGAGGAGCTCGCCCGCAAGATCGGAGTGCCGCCAGAGGCGTTGCGCCGCAGCGCCGAGCGCTTCAACGAACTGGCCCGCAAGGGTCATGACGACGACTTCAACCGCGGGGACAGCGCCTACGACAATTACTACGGCGACCAGACGTTGCCCAACCCCAATCTTCACCCGCTCACCAAGGCGCCGTACTACGCATTCCAGGTCATCCTCGGTGACCTCGGCACGTCGGGCGGCTTGCGCACCGACGAGTTCGCGCGGGTACTGCGGGCCGACGACAGCGTGGTGAAAGGCCTGTATGCCGTGGGCAATACGTCTGCAGCGGTGATGGGCCGCAGTTATGCAGGAGCCGGTGCCACCATCGGGCCGGCAATGGCGTTCGGTTACGTGGCTGCCAGGCACATCGCTGCACTGGATCGTTCGGTCGACTCATATATCGGAGGTAAACAATGAAAATCTCACTCTTCTACGAGTTCCCACTGCCGCGCCCGTGGACCGACGACGACGAACACAAGCTCTTCCAAGACGGCCTCGACGAAGTGGAGGCGGCGGACAAGGCAGGCTTCTCGACCGTCTGGCTCACCGAGCACCACTTCCTCGAGGAGTACTGCCATTCGACGGCGCCGGAGATCTTCTTGTCCGCAGCGAGCCAGCGCACCAGGAACATTCGGCTTGGTTTTGGCATCATGCACCTCCCTCCGCAGGTCAACCATCCCGCCCGGGTGGCGGAGCGGGTGTCGACGCTCGACCTGATCTCCAACGGGCGGGTCGAGTTCGGGACCGGGGAGTCGTCGTCGGTGGGCGAGCTAGGGGGATTCGGCATCGATCCCGCCGACAAGCGCAGGATGTGGGAGGAGGCGCTCGAGGTCTCGATCCGCTGCATGACCGAGGAGCCGTTCACCGGCTACCAGGGGGAGCACATCGTCATGCCACCCCGCAACGTCGTCCCGAAGCCGCTGCAGAAGCCGCACCCGCCGGTGTGGGTCGCATGTACCCGACCCGCCTCGGTGTCGATGGCCGCGCAGAAAGGACTGGGCGCGTTGAGCTTTGCCTACACGGGCCCGGGGCCGCTTACCGAGCGTGTGAACGGCTACTACAAGGAGTTCGAGGAGAGCGCGGTACCCGTCACGCCGAAAATGAACCCCAACATCCTCGCGATCGGCGGAGACCTCTCGATGATGGTGGCGCCAACCGACGAGCAGGCGATCGAGCGGCTCGGCAAGGGCGGCGGGTTCTTCGCGTTCGGGATCATGCACTACTACATGACCGGTATGCACACGCCAGGACGCACCGGGGTGTGGGAACGCCATCTCGAAGAGATCGAGAAGGATCCGTCGATCGTGTACGGCCCCGACCGTGGGCCGATCGGCAGCCCGGCCACGGTGCGCGAGTTCCTTCGAGGCTACGAGGAGAGCGGCGTCGACGAGCTGATCCTGCTGCTCACCCCGCGCCGCCACGAAGAGACGATGGAATCCATCGAGCTGATGGGCAAAGAGGTACTGCCCGAATTCATCGCCCGCGACGAGGAGGCGCGTGCCGATAAGGCGAAGCGTCTCGAGCCGATCATCGAGAAGGCCGAGGCGCGCAGGCCGGCAAGTAAGGCTCCCGCGCTCGACGAGAACTACTCCTTCGGTGGTCTGCCGACCGGTCGGGAGAACTACACCGCCAACGAGGTTTCCCTGGCGATGGACGAGATGAACGCCGGTATCGAGGCGGCCGCCGCGAAACTCAAGTCAGGACAGGGGTGGGACAGCAGAAACCCGGCCGCTGACCGCGTCTGAGCAATGGGACACGTCGACGAGCTGTGGCGCTACGACGGCCGCCGAGTGGTGGTCACCGGATGCGCGTCGGGCATCGGTGAGCAGGTCGCCCGTCAGCTCGGTGAACTCGGCGCCGAAGTGGTCGGACTGGACCGCAACCCGCCGTCGTTGCAGCTCAAGGAGTTCCACAAACTGGATCTCGCGGATCCGGTGTCGATCGAGCGGGCCGCCGCGGCCGTCGGCGGTCCGGTCGACTCGTTGTTCAACGTCGCGGGCGTCTCGTCGGGCATCGGGAACCCGTTGCTGGTCACCACGATCAACTTTCTGGGTACGCGTCACCTCACCGAAGCGATCGCCGAAAGGATGCCGCGCGGTTCGTCGATTGCATGCGTCTCGTCGCTGGCCGCCGCGGGCTACCTCGAGCATCAGCACCCCATCGCCGGTCTGCTCAAGACCGACTCGTTCGACGAGGGCATCGCTTGGTGTCGGCGCAATCCCGACGAACTGGCCGACGGCGGCTACCGGCTGTCAAAAGAAGCGATCATCTACTACTGCATGGTCAACGCCGTCCCGCTGGGCGCCCGGGGCATCCGGATCAACTGCACCGCGCCCGGGGTGACCGAGACGCCGATTCTCGATCAACTCCGCACCGCGTACGGTCAGGAGTACCTCGACAGCTTCTCGAAGCCGCTGGGGCGCGTGTCCGAGCCCGCCGAGCAGGCGGCCGCGCTGGTATTCCTCAACAGCCAGGCCGCAAGCTTCATCACGGGCCAGGTGTTGTGGGTGGACGGTGGCAATGTCGCCAGCCGCATTGCGGCTGCTCTGCTAGGAGGTGACTAGTGGCGAGCATGACCGATTTTCAGCGCGTCGCCGACGACGTTCGCAACTGGGGTCGGTGGGGCGATGCCGACGAACTCGGGACGTTGAACTTCATCACCGCCGAGAAGGTGGCCAACGCCGCCGGGTTGGTTAAGCACGGCAAGGTGTTTCCGCTGGGCGTCGACTTCGGCGCATCCGGTCCCCAGGGTGCATTCGGCTTCCGGCAGAACCCGCTGCACGTGATGACGATCGACGGCGGCGACGCGAGCAGCCTGGGCGAGTACGGCCCCGGGTGGGCGAAAAACCCGACGGCTGAACAACTGAGCGAGTACTGGACGACCGGCCCGATGCGGTTCAACGACGACATCATCATCATGCCCTTGCAGGCGGCGACCCAGTGGGATGCGCTGTCTCACGTCTATTACGGCGACAAGCTCTACAACGGGTTCCCGGCGAGCTCGGTGACCAGCCTGGGTGCGTTCTACTGCGGGATCGACAAGGTGGACAGCAAGGGCATCACGTCGCGGGGGGTGCTTCTGGACATCGTCGCGCTGCGCGGTGCGGACACCTTCTGCGAACTCGGCGACCCCATTACCCCCGAGGAACTGGACGCGGCGGCCAAGGCTCAGGGTGTCGAGGTCGGCAGGGGCGACATCGTCCTGATCCGGACCGGTTGGTGGGCAAGGTTTCTCGAAACCGGAAACGGCGCCGAGCCCGGAGCCGGGCTTCAGTGGCGGTGCGCGTCATGGCTGCACGAGCACGAGGTGGCAGCTGTGGCCGCCGACAACCTCATGGTCGAGAACCCGCAGTCGGGCATCGACGGCGTCTTCCTGCCGATGCACATGCTGTGCCTGCGTGACATGGGACTGATGCTCGGCGAGTATTGGAACCTGACTGCGCTTGCCGCCGACTGCGCCGCCGACGGCGTGTACGAGTTCCAACTCGTCGCGCCGCCGCTGCGCGTGACCGGTGGAGTGGGGTCACCGTTGAATCCGATTGCAATCAAGTAGGTGATCATGAGTTCGGATGGACCGCTCATCGTCGGGCTCGGCGGCACGCTGCGCGCCAACTCGTCGACCGAACGGGCGCTTCGCTATTGCATGGCGGCAGTGGAACGGCAGGGCGGAAGAACGAAGCTGTTCTGCGGCAAGGACATCGACTTGCCCATGTATGCGCCCCACGAACTGGAACGCACGCCCAAAGCCGCCGAGTTGGTCGGCGCGCTGAGGGCGGCCGACGCGGTGGTCGTCGCCTCGCCCGGGTACCACGGCAGTGTCTCCGGCCTGATCAAGAATGCCCTGGACTACTTCGAGGATTTGCGTGAGGGTCCGCGGGTCTACCTGGACAACACCCCGTTCGGCTGCATCACCGCTGCGTACGGGTGGCAAGCCGCGGTGGGCACGCTCACTCACCTCCGCAGCATCGGGCACGCCCTGCGGGCATGGCCGACTCCGCTCGGCGTCGCGATCAACTCTGCCGACAAGATCTTCGACGAGTCAGGCGAATTGGTCGACGAGACTGTCAAGAACCAGCTGGACCTCCTGGCCACCCAGGTGCTCACGTTCTCGTCCTCGGGCACGTAGTGGCGTTGCAGCGCAACACCGTCGACGTCGACGGGCTCGCCACCAGTTATCTGGACGCGGGAGAGGGCGACCCTGTCGTCCTTCTGCACGGCGGTGAGTTTGGTGCCGGAGCCGAACTCGGCTGGGAATACAACATCGAGGCGCTCGCCGCCCATCATCGAGTGTTGGCACCGGACATGCTGGGGTTCGGGCAGTCGGCGAAAGTGGTGGACTTCAACGACGGCCGGGGCATGCGGATCCGGCACGTGGCACGGTTCTGCGCCGCGCTGGGGGTGGAGTCGGCGCATTTCGTCGGCAACTCGATGGGCGCGATCAACCTACTCGTCGACGTGACGTCGGATGCGCCGGTGCTGCCCGTCCGGACCCTGGCGGCGATCTGCGGCGGCGGGGACATCCAGCGCAACGCGCATACCACCGCGCTCTATGACTACGACGCGACGGTCGACGGGATGCGGCGGATCGTCGAAGCACTGTTCCACGACCCTTCATATCCCGCCGACGCGGAATACGTGCGGCGTCGTTACGAGTCTAGTATCGCGCCCGGCGCGTGGGAATCATTGGCGGCAGCGCGATTTCGTCGTCCCGGGCTTGAGCCGCCGCCTGCGCCGTCGAGCGTGCGTCCGTACGACCGGATCGCTGTGCCCACGCTCGTCGTGGAGGGTGCGTGCGACAAACTGCTGCCGGCAGGCTGGGCTGCGGGCATCGCGGCGCAGATCCCTGGTGCCCGCTCCGCAATCATCGAGCGGTCGGGTCATTGCCCGCAGATCGAGCAGCCGGACGCCGTCAACGAATTGCTGCTGGAGTTCTTTGCACAGGGACAGGCTCGCGAGATTCACGTTATGCAGACGGTCACTCGCACTACTTCTGCAAATCGTGAATTTCGACGCGAAGGAGATGGGTCATGACCGAACTGGCCGGCAAGGTCGCGATTGTCACCGGCGGCGCGTCCGGCCTCGGCTACGCCACCGTGCAGAAGTTCGTCGCCGAAGGCGCGCGTGTGGTGATCGCGGATCGTGACGAGGAGCGGGGCAAGGAACTCGCCGACGCCTGCGGGAACAGCGCTCTTTTTCATCGCGTTGACGTTTCCGACGCCGATCAGATGAGCGAGTTGATCGCCACGGCGGTAAGCGAATTCGGCGGCCTGCAGGTCATGGTGAACAACGCGGGTATCTCCAGCAAGATGGCCAGAGGGATACTTCAGGACGACTTCGCCGACTTCGACAAGGTGATGTCGGTCAACCTGCGCGGCGTCATGCTCGGCACACGCGAGGCTGCCAAACACATGTCGTCCGCGGGCGGCGGATCCGTGATCAACGTGTCCTCGATCGGCGGGATCCAGGCCGGCGGGGGAGTGTTGACGTACCGGGCGTCAAAGGCCGCCGTCCTGTTCTTCAGCAAGTGTGCGGCGATCGAGTTGGCGCCGTACGATATCCGCGTCAATTGCATTGCACCAGGCAGTATCCCGACGCCCATTCTCGAATCCTCGGCTGAGCAGTTCAGTCCCGAAGTGCGGCAACGCTTCGTCGAATCATCGCGCGAGACCATGCGGGCCAACCGGCCTCTCGAACGCGAGGGAACGCCGGAAGACGTCGCCGAGGCCGCGCTGTATTTCGCCGGCGAGCGATCGAAATATCTCACCGGGACCGTGCTCCCCGTCGACGGCGGTACGTCGGTGGGCCGGCCCGTTCGTCGTCGCTCGAAGGAAAACAAATCGTGACGGCACCGGTGGTCGTCGTCATCGGTGTCGGCGGCATGGGTGAAGCCATCGCCCGCAGGCAGGGCTCCGGGTGCAAGATCTTGGTCGCGGACTTCGATGAGAAAGCCCTGGACTCAGTGAGGTTGCGCCTGAAGGGTGATGGTTACGACGTCGCGGCACAGCGGGTGGACGTCGGCGACGCGCAGTCGGTGGCCGCGCTCGCGCAGAGCGCGGCGTCAGCAGGGACGGTCACTCAGCTGGTCCATACGGCAGGGTTGTCACCTGTCCAGGCGAGTGCCGAGGCCATCATGCGCGTCGACCTCTACGGCGTCGCGGCGGTCCTGGAGACCTTTGGCGACGTGGTCGGGCCGGGTGCGGCGGGTGTGGTGATCGCGAGTATGGCGGGCCACATGATGGGCGACTGGCCTGCCGACCAACAGAAGGAGCTTGCGACAGCGCCGTCAGAGCAGCTACTCAAGCTGCCGTTTCTGCAACCCGACCGGGTGTCCTCACCGGGCTATGCGTACGCCGTCGCCAAGTACGCCAACCGGTTACGGGTGATGGCTGAAAGCGTTCGGTGGGGAAGGCGTGGCGCGCGCGTGAATTCGATCAGCCCCGGCATCATCTCCACGCCGATGGGACAGCAGGAACTCGCATCCGAGAACGGCACCGTCATGCGGGCGATGGTGGAGTCCTCCGGCACAGCACGACTGGGGACGCCATCCGACATCGCCAATGCCGTTGCATTCCTCCTAGGACCCGAATCCTCCTTTGTCACAGGGACGGACATCCTGGTCGACGGTGGCGTCGTGGCGGCCGTGAGGTCCGGCGCGATCAGCGGTTGACGGCCGTTCCAGCCCGGCGACGGATAACCGACGTTCGGCACTAGCCGTTGGGGCAAGGCGCCGGAACCCACATGGCCCAGCACATACCGGGAGGAAGCGGCGGCGCGCCGGGACCTGGAACAGGAGGCCCGGGAGGGGGCGGCGGGTTGTCGCCGTCCCAGACGACGGGGGAGACATTGCCGGCTCCCTCGGCAACCCAGTACCAGGTGTGGCATACGTTCATATCCCAATTGACGTCGCGGTTGGGCCCGCCTTTCGAGCTGTACAAGGAATCCCCGGGACACCAGTGGTTCGGGCCGTAGCACATACCGTTTACTACGGCGCCGGGCGGGCAGGTCGCGTTGGCGGTGCCTGCGCCCACACCGGCCAGAGCCATGCCCCCGGATACCAATGCCGTCGTCGCCAACCACACGATTGGTCGCTTCATCATCTCTCCGTTCGGTGCCGTCGCCCCGTGGAGGGCGTTGTCGTCGAGGTTGCTCCACACTCCTTGGCAAATTCTTGGAAGGTCGATCCGTTTGTTGGATCATCACCCTTCGCGAGCAGGGCCGAACATCGTTTTGAGAAAGCTGGAAAGAAACTGTGAACAAGGTGTAAGCGACTAGTCCGACCAACCCATATCAAGCTTGGTCATTCGATCTCGACGACGCACTTCCTTGAGGGGCGACATGTGTTGGCGCCGAGGGTGTCAGGGCTTCTTTCGCCCGGACCGGCTGAGGCGCCACTCAGGTGGGAAGTTGAGGTCGTTATCCTTGACCACGTTGTTGAGGCCCTTTTCAAAGGTGCCGTCGGTGAGGTCGACGTCGTTGTCCTGATCGTTTTGGATCAGCGGCAGCATGCCCTCAACCATTCCGGTGAGCAGACTTCCGAAGTACTCGCCCTTGTGCTGCTTGTACAACTCCAAGAAGGTCTTCTGGACTGCGACGGTATCGGTGGGACGGGACCGTGAACACGCCATCGCGTATTTCAATGTCTCCGCCTCCAGATCCTCCCGGGGCACCACGCTGTTGATGAACCCGCAGTCGTACATCTCGTTGGCGCTGAACGGTCTTCCGGTGAAAAGCATCTCGGAGAATTTACGCAGGCCCATCGTCTCGGCCCACCACCACAACCGCGGTCCCCAGCCGACGTAGCGGAACGCTGGGTGGCCGAACAGGGCGTCGTCAGAAGAAATCACCAGATCGGCGTCGCCCGCCTGGTAGAAGTGCCAGCCGTAGCAGTAGCCCTTCGCCTCGATGATGCTGATCTTGCGCAGCTCCTGAAGGGGCCGGTTGCCGGCGCGGGTCTTTGCGTAGAAGTCGGTCACGGTCGACAAGTAGCGATATGACCCGCCTGGTGGATATTTGACTTCGTCGTCGTTGATAGCCACCTCGTGCAGCAACGGCATGCCGGGGTTCTCCAGCATGCCGCGCTGTTCGGGGAGGTCACCGCCGCTGCCGAAATCCTCACCCTCACCTCGGATCACGACTACTTTGACGTCATCGTCGACGTTGCACTTGTGTATCAGATCGGCGTAGTTCTGCCGCATTCCGAGCGTGGTGGAGTTCTGCGCATCGGGCCGGTCGAAGGTGATGTAGGCGATCCGGTTCTTCTTGTCCTTTTCGAACCTGATGTACTGCTCGGCTTCGCGCTTCATTTCCTCGTAGTCGTAATCAGGCATGCATTCCTCTCCGGTTTGTGGCGTCCACCCCACGCCGCCAGTGTCTCAGCGTCAGGCACTGTTTCGAGCCGTTTGTACTGTCCGCTTAATGGACTCCGGACCGGTCGATGGTTTAAATCAGTCGCTTGACTTAATTCTGCGGCCATGCTGGACTGTCGTCGTGGGCAGCGTCGGTCAATCGTCAGTGCTCACGACTGCCCGAGCGCTGAAAAGCAACCGCGCGAGCAATACCCGCGAGGCGATCCTGGCGGCGGCCGAAAGGCTGTTCGCTGAGCACGGTGTCTACGCCGTGTCGAACCGGCAGGTCAGTGAGGCCGCGGGCCAGGGCAACAACGCTGCGGTCGGCTACCACTTCGGTACCAAGACTGATCTGGTGCGCGAGATCGAGCACCGGCACCGGGTCCCCATCGAGCGCCTGCGCGAGCAGATGGTCGCCAACGCCGGCGACTCCACCGAGTTGCGTGACTGGGTGGCCTGCCTGGTCCGGCCGCTCACCGACCACCTGGCCGAACTCGGCACCCCGAGCTGGTATGCCCGCTTTGCCGCGCAGGCGATGGCTGACCCCGCCTACCACAAAATCGTCACCAGAGACGCCCTCAGTTCCGGGTCGTTGGTCGAGGTCGTCGACGGGATCACCCGGTGCCTTCCTGAGCTGCCGGACGCGGTGCACGCCGAGCGAAGCGTGATGGCCCGCAACCTGTTGATGCACACCTGTGCCGAGCGCGAGCGGGCGATGGCCGAGCGGGTGACGGTCCAACCCAGTTGGCGGACAGCCGGTTCCAGTCTCGTCGATGCGCTCGTCGGGCTGTGGCTTGCACCCGTGACGCCTCTTGTCGAAGGAGGTCGACAATGAAAGTCACTGTAGACGAAGACAAATGCATATCTGCGGGCCAGTGCGTCTCGAACTCGAGCGCGGTGTTCGACCAGCGCGAGGATGACGGCGTCGTGATCCTGCTTGACGAAAATCCGCCCGCCGACCAGGCGGAGAACGTCCGCCGTGCTGTCGCGGAATGCCCAGCGTCCGTCATCTCGATCGAGGAATGAGAACCCACCGATGTCCGACATGCTGACCGACGCGACTACCCAAGTCCCCGAATACCCGATGAGCAGGGCACCGCGCTGCCCCTTCGCGCCACCGCTTCAGGTGCTGGAGATGGGCGCCACCAAACCGGTCTCCCAGGTGAGGATCTGGGACGGCAGCACCCCCTGGCTGATCACCGGCTACGACGAGGCGCGTGCGTTGTTCTCCGACTCACGGGTCAGCGTCGACGAGAGACGCGAAGGCTTTCCGCACTGGAACGAACACATGATGGCGACCGTCGACAGCCGGCCGTCGTCTGTCTTCAACTCCGACGGTGACGAGCACACCCGGTACCGCCGGATGTTGTCGAAGCCGTTCACGTACAAGCGGGTTGAGGGCTTGCGGTCCGCGATCCAGGAGATCACCGACGAACACATCGACGCCATGTTGGCCGGGCCTCAGCCTGCCGACGTCGTCACCGCGCTGGCCCTGCCCATCCCGTCGCTCGTGATCAGCAAATTGCTGGGCGTGCCCTACGAGGATGCCGAATTCTTCCAGCAGCAATCCAGTGTGGGACTGCGTCGGTACGCGAGCGCCGAAGAGCACGTCCAGGGCGTGACGAGCCTGGCGAAGTACATCGCCAAACTCTTGCGGGCCAAGGCGGAGGACCCTGCCGAAGACGCGGTGTCCGACATCGCCGAACGCATGAAGGCCGGCGAGCTGGACATCCGGGAGGCCACACAGCTCGCGACGGGGCTTCTGGTCGCCGGCCACGAGACTACCTCGAACATGATCGGCCTCGGAGTGCTTGCGCTGCTGGAGAATCCGGACCAGTTGGCGGTGATCCGCGACGCCACCGATCAGGGCGTGATCGCCAACGCGGTCGAGGAGCTTCTCCGCTACCTGTCGATCATCCAGAACGGCCAGCGTCGCATCGCGGCCGAAGACATCGATATCGCAGGCGAACACATCCGCGCCGGGGAGGGCATCATCATCGACCTCGCGCCGGCGAACTGGGACGCGAAGGTGTTCACCGAACCGGACCGGCTATACCTGCACCGCGCGGGAGCGGGCCGCAATGTGGCGTTCGGCTACGGCAGACACCAGTGCGTCGGCCAGCAGCTCGCGCGCGCCGAGCTCGAGATCGTCTTCACCACGTTGTTCCGGCGCATTCCGGCGCTGCAACTGGCCTGCCCGATCGAAGACGTCCCGTTCAAGCACGACCAGTTGTCCTACGGTGTCTACGAATTACCCGTGACTTGGTGAGCACACCCAGCTTGTCAGCCCCAATGGAGGATCAACGATGACCCAGTCCAGTACCGCCCTTTATCCACCCGAAGGTTTTGGCGCACCGAAGAATCGGCACGCACACGCCCGCGGCGTCGACGTGGGTCTGCCGGCCGGCACCGAGGTGTTCTCAGCCGACAACCATATCTCCGTGGCAGACGACATCTTCTACGAGCGCTTCCCCGACGACCTGAAAGATAAGGCGCCCCGGATCTGGTACGAGGACGGCGCGTACATGGTCGGAATGAAAGGCAAGAATTTCCTGCCCGGTGACTTCAGCCGGGTGCTGATGCAGTACGACGACATGGCGGGCGCCGCCACGAAAGACATCGAGGCGCGGATCCGGGAACTTCATGACGACGGCGTCGACAAGGAACTGGCGTTCCCCAACGCGGTGCTTGCACTGTTCCATTTCCCCGACAAGGAGATTCGCGAGCGGGTGTTCCGGATCTACAACGAGCTGATGGCCGAGCTGCAGGAACGCTCCAATGGCCGTTTCTACGGTGCCGGCCTGATCAACTGGTGGGATCCGAAGGGTGCGCGGCGCACCCTGACCGAGCTGAAGTCGCTGGGGCTGAAGACCTTCCTGATGCCGCTGAACCCCGGCAAGGACGACGACGGCAACGTGATCGACTACTCCAGCACGGCGATGAACCCGGTGTGGGACGAGATCGAGGAAGCCGGCCTGCCGGTGACGCACCACATCGGCGAGACCCCGCCGAAGACGCCGTGCGAGTTCAACGGCGTGGTCGTCGGGATGATGATCAACATCGACGGCTTCCGCGAGACATTCTCCAAGTACATCTTCAGCGGGATCCTCGACCGCCATCCGAGCTTGAAGATCGGCTGGTTCGAAGGTGGGATCGCCTGGATTCCATGGGCTTTGCAGGACGCCGAGCACCTGGTCGGGTCCTACCAGCACATGTTCAACCACCAACTCGAACACGATGTCCGCGCGTACTGGGACAACCACATGTACGCGTCGTTCATGGTGGATCCGCTGGGCCTGAAGTTGATCGACGAGATCGGCGTGAACAAGGTGATGTGGTCGTCGGACTACCCGCACAACGAGAGCACATTCGGCTATTCGGAAAAGTCGCTCGCCGCCGTCGTCGAGGCGGTCGGCCCGGAGAACGCCGCCCGGATCTGTAGCGGCAACATCAAGGAGTTCTTAGGCCTGCCCGCATGACCAGCTCTCTGATGACACCCGCATCGGCGATTGACATCCCCGACCTCCCTGACCGCGGGCGGATGTACCGGGAGCTGGGCGCCCGGCTGCGGGCAGCGATGGCCGACAACGGCGTCGACGCGATGATCATGCTGGGCAACGGCAACGTGGTGTACGCCACCGGTGCGTCATGGCCACTGCTCGACGCGGGACTGTCCCATGTCGAACGCCCGGTGGCGCTGGTGTTGCCAGGCGATGAGCATCCACACCTGTTCATGCCGTTCCGCGAGGGCGCCGCGTCGGAATCCGAGGTTCCCGCAGATCACGTGCACCCTCCGCTGTACCTTGAATTCGACGAGGGCGTAGAACAATTCGCGCGTGTGCTCGGCGAGTACGTTCCAGCCGGTGCGACCGTCGCCGTGGATGAGCTCACCGGTGCGATGCGCCGGGCGTCTGACGCGCTTTTTCCGGGCGAACCGCCGGTCGACGCCGCACCTGTGATCGGTGCGGCCAAACTCGTGAAGACACCCGACCAGATCTCCTGCATCCGCAAGGCCTGCCGCATCACCGAAGCGGCGATGGTCGACGTGCAGAAGGCCTTGGTGCCCGGCGTGCGCCAGATCGATCTCTCGGCGGCGTTCGTGCGCAGTGCATTCGAACTGGGGGCGACGGCCAACATGCTGGAGGCCATTTGGCAAGTGATGCCGGCCACCAAGGCCGAAGGAGTGTGGACCACACACGGCGATCTTGCGCTGCCGTTGTTGACCACCGAGCGCGCCCTGGGGAAAGGCGACGTGCTCTGGACAGATGCCAGCATCACCTACGGCGGGTACTGCTCGGACTTCGGCAGGACCTGGTTGGTCGGAGAAAGTCCGAACTTCCGTCAGGACGACCAGTTCTACCAGTGGCGGCACATCCTCGAGGCAGTGCTGTCCGTGACGAAAGCCGGTGCCACTTCCGGTGATCTGGCGCGCGCGGCCATTGCGGCGAACCGCGGGCGGAAGCCGTGGCTGCCGCACTTCTATCTCGGGCACGGCATCGGGACCAACGCCGCCGAGATGCCCATGATCGGCACCGATCTAGGGCAGGAGTTCGACGACAACTTCGTCTTTCCAGCCGGCATGGTGCTGGTGCTGGAGCCGGTGGTGTGGGAGGACGGCACCGGCGGTTACCGAAGCGAGGAGATCGTCGTCATCACCGAAGGCGGCTACCAGTCGCTCACCGACTACCCCTACACCCCTTATGGCGACTGAGATCCTGCCCGACGAGCGGACGCTCCGACTCGGGCGACGGGAACGCGCTTTCGCGCAGATGGAGGAGCACGACCTCGACGTGCTCGTTCTCGGAAGACAGGCCAATGTGCGCTATTTCTCTGGGGCGCCGCAGCTTTGGGTCGCAGGCACCAGGCCGTTCGGGCCTATCTGCACCGTGGTCCGGGCCACCCGCGAGATCTTCCTGAACAGCACCTGGGACGAAGGCATTCCCGACGACATTCCGCACGACCATTTGTACGGGCTCGCGTGGAACCCGATGACACTGATCTCGGTGCTGCAGGGAATCGGCGGCGCGGCCACAGCCCGTCGGGTCGGCACAGACGCATTGTCACCGACTTTCGCCAAGCTGCTGCCGACCGCGTTCCCCCACGCCGAGCTCGTCGACGGGGAATTGGCGATGCGCGCCGCGCGCCGGATCAAGACGCCCGATGAGGTCACCGCAATCAGATCTGCGCTGCGGGTGGCGGAGAACAGCCTGGCCGCCGCGGTCACGCAGTTGCGGCCCGGAGCAAGCGAACAGTCCCTCGCGGCCATCCTGCTGGAGGCCGAGGCCGCCGGCGGAGTGTGCACCCCCGCGACCCAGGATGCGGCGTGGGTGACGTCGCGCGAACATCCGTGGCGGCGGGCCAGCAGCGCCGGTCGCATCGAGTCCGGCGACCTGGTGGCGTTCGCGGCCGGCGTGCTGGCCGACGGCTACCTCGGCGAGATCGGCCGGACGTGGCCGGTCGGTGATGCCGACAGCGAACCAACTCACAAGCTGTACCGGCGATGGGATCAGTTGTGGGACAGGCTGATCGGCGCATGTCGGCCCGGTGCCGCAGGCACCGAGCTGATCGCGGCCTACGAGGCCGCGGGCGAGCCACTCCCGCCGATGCCGATCGCCCACGGGCTCGGGCTTGGCTTCGACACGCCTCTGGTGTCGTCGCGGCTGCCGGCCACGGCTGCCGAGGAACTCCTCGAGCCGGGCGTGGTGCTCGCCGTCACCGGCTACGTGTGGGAGCAAGGCGTCGGTGCGGTATTCGGCCGCGATGCCGTTCTGATCACCGATGACGGCGCTGAAGTATTGAGCGCGAGTCCTTCGTACGTCGGCCACGCGGGTATCCGGACCGCCTGAAGGGGAACGGGTGTCAGACAGTCGGCGGCCAACCGAGGCATCGCTGACGGGTTATGTGGTGATCGATCTGTCGACCGGGATCGCGGGTGCCTACTGCACGAAGCTGCTTGCCGACGGCGGCGCGGAGGTCATCAAGGTCGAACTGCCGGCGGGAGATCCCCTACGCAAGTGGTCTGCATCGGGCGCAGACATCGACGTCGACGGCGCGTTGTTCAGTTACCTCGCCAGTTCGAAGGGAAGCGTCGTCGTCGATCCTGCGTCGTCCTGGGACGTCGAGTTCGTCAATAGGCTGCTGGCCGGTGCCGACGCGGTGATCTGGTCGCGTGGCTCCAAAGTTGCCGAGCACCCAGCGTTCACGCCTGCGGAGATCCATCGTGCCCATCCCCACCTGACCGTCACGTCGATCACGCCGTTCGGTCTGGAGGGGCCCTGGTCGGACAAACCGGCGACAGAGTTCACACTGCAGGCGTGGTCCGGCGGAATCGTCGGCCTGGGTCGCGGCTCGGCCGACCGAGCGCCCGTGTTCGTCGGCGGCCAGGTGGGCGAGTACGTCGCCGGCGCGTATGCAAGTGCTGCCACCCTGGCGTGTGATCCGGGCACACTGATCG
>JAVHWG010000054.1:0-15086 GCA_032159965.1 Mycobacterium sp. | reverse complement strand
CGCCGACGTCCTTGCGGCACTGATGATCACGTACCCGTCCACCCACGGCGTCTACGAGCACGACGTGGCAGAGATCTGCGCCGCGGTGCACGACGCAGGCGGCCAGGTGTACGTCGACGGCGCGAATCTCAACGCCCTGGTGGGCCTGGCGCGTCCCGGTCGGTTCGGCGGCGACGTCAGCCATCTGAACTTGCATAAGACGTTCTGCATCCCGCACGGCGGGGGCGGTCCCGGGGTGGGCCCTGTCGCGGTGCGCGAGCACCTACGGTCGTACCTGCCGGGGCACCCGTTCGGCGACGAGCTCGGCGAGCAACGAACGGTGTCGTCGGCGCCGTACGGCTCGGCGTCGATCCTGCCGATCACGTGGGCGTACATCCGGATGATGGGCGCGGGCGGTCTGCGCGCGGCGTCGCTGACGGCGATCGCGTCGGCGAATTACATGGCCCGCCGGCTCGACGAGTACTACCCGGTGCTGTAC
Source organism: Mycobacterium sp. (assembly GCA_032159965.1). Lineage (GTDB taxonomy): Bacteria > Actinomycetota > Actinomycetes > Mycobacteriales > Mycobacteriaceae > Mycobacterium. The sequence continues at coordinate 14,608 of JAVHWG010000054.1, read as the reverse complement.
ACGGGTGAGAACGGCATGGTGGCACACGAATGCATCCTGGATCTGCGCGGCATCACCAAGTCCACCGGTGTCACCGTCGACGACGTGGCGAAACGGTTGGCCGACTTCGGTTTCCACGCGCCGACCATGAGCTTCCCGGTAGCCGGTACGTTGATGGTCGAGCCCACCGAGAGCGAGAGCCTGGCCGAGGTCGACGCGTTCTGCGAGGCGATGATCGCGATCCGCGGCGAGATCGACCAGGTGGGCTCCGGCGAATGGCCCGCTGATGACAACCCGTTGCGGGGGGCGCCCCACACCGCGTCGTGCCTGGTCGTCGACAAGTGGGAGCATCCCTACACCCGCGAGCAGGCCGCATATCCACTCGGCCATGGGTTTCGCCCGAAAGTGTGGCCACCGGTGCGTCGTATCGACGGGGCGTACGGGGATCGAAATCTCATGTGTTCGTGCCCGCCCGTGGAGGCGTTCGCCTGAATCAGAGATCAGCTCAGCCGAGGAAGGTCGACACCGCGGTCGTCATCTCGACGGAGTCTGAGGTTGCGAAGTTCTGGTACGCGCCCCCGGACGCCTGAGCCAGCGCCCCCCATGTCGCACGATCCGGGTCTGCCCCGAAGTCGACGACGTTGACCGCCACAGGTCGAGCGGGATCGAATGTCTTGCGGAGGTAATCCTGCAGGGCCGCACCGTCCATACTCTGGTCGGTGTGCGGACCCTCGGTGATCACCAGCACCGAATTCTTCATTCCGGGCCGGAAGCCCGCCAGTGCGCCGTCGTAGATCATTTTGAACGTGGTGAATGCGACGGCGCCGCCGTTGGACGAAAACTGCTTGTCCAGTGCGGCATTGAGCGCTGCTGAGCGTTGCTGGCCGTTCACCTGGTCCGACAGTGGCCCCGTCGCGACCTCCGACCTGCCCTCGACACCGTCGAACGTCCACAGGCCGACCACAGCGTTCGACGGCAGCGATGCGAGCCTGCTCCGCAGCGCGGCAACGACATTCGCCAGCCTGGTCTTCGCGCCGTCCTGGCCGGGCATCGACTGGTCGAGCATGATCGTGACCGCCGTGCCCCCGGCTGGGGTGGACACCGAGTCGGCGAAGTTGGCGCGCGCCTTGCCGTCTCCGATGGACAGCGGCTTGGACAAGCCCGCGAAGCCCGTCACGTCGCTTTTCGGCATCGGCACGTCCCCGGCGCGAAACCCTGCTTCTGCCAGGTCCTTCAACTGGTCGGCTTTCTGGAGGAACTTCTTGAACTCGTTGGCGGCCGTCATCTGCGCCTCGTCCAGCCAGCTGCCGGTCAACGACGCCATCGGATAGTCCGCAAGCGCTGTCGGCCCGGGCGGTAACCATGCGGCCACGACGTTTTTCGCGTCGGGCACAGCCTTGGCCCGCTGGTACAGCTGCTGTTCGGTGGTGACGACGGCGTGAACGGGAGCGACCGCGGGATCGCCGCTGGCCAGCAACGTATCCATTGCCGTCGATAGCTTGGAATCCGGCAGCTTGGGTTGTGTAGCCATCAACGTGTTGACCGCCGAGACGCCGGCTGAGGCGGGTGCGTTCGGTGGAGCCGACGCCGCCGCAATCGCCTCGGCCGCCAGATAGGTCCCGTCGGCGTCGCCCCCGGTCGGCAGCGCCAGCCGCAACGAGCCCCATCCGGGCATGTTCGTGGTGTCCAGCGACATGGGGTTGCTTTGTAGGCCCGGCAGCGCGGCCCAATTCTTGTCCGAGAGAGCCGGTTTGAGCTGAGGTTTGATGGCGAGCAACACGGGCGTACTGACCAGCGACCGACTGTCGCTGACGATCTTCGGATCGACCGACGCCTGCAGCCTGGCGGTGGCGATCGAACTCGCGGGAATCCACATCGCGGGCTGCTGGCCCAGTTCGCCCGGCCACTTTCCGGCGAACCCGGCGACGACATCGTCGGAGTCCGCGGCGGTGACACCGAGCCGGAAGCAGTGATCGCCGATCGGGCCGGCCGTCTTGTTGTAACGCTCGGCGAGTTCGCGGATGTTGTCCGCGATCGACGGGTCGGCAACCACGGCCACCGGAATGTCTGTGCCCGTGCACTTGGCGGCGGCGGCGGCGTCCGATCGGCTGGACAACGCATTTCCGAAGAACCGCCACAGGATGACCGCGCCCACCACGACGACCACCAGCACCAGCGCGACGATCACTCCCACGCTGATGCCGCGGCGTTTGATCTCGGCGCTGCGGTGTCCGCCCTGCCACGAGCCGTCGGCGAAGTGTCCCGTGTTGAGACGGCCGGTGTTGAAGTCGTCGGCAGGGAGCGGCGGCGGAGTCAGCGGCGGAGGGGAAGCAGCCACGGGCGGCTCGGCAACGGTGTCGAACGCGTCGTCGGGTTCGTCCGACGCCTTTCTCGACTCAGCCTCCGTCGGCTCAGCCTCCGCCGGCTCAGCGGGGACGCCATCGAACGCCTCGTCAGGGGTCTCGTCAGGGCCGGGAATGCTGTGCCTGCCCATGCCCTGCGCGTCCTCTCATCTCGGTTGCTGCCGTTGGCCGCAGTCTAGTCAATTCCGGCTTGCCGATCTGGGGCTCAACCCTATTTCACCTGATCAGCTGGTGTAGCGTGCCTTGGCCTCGCGTCGGCGTCGATGCAGTATCGGCTCGGTGTAGCCGTTGGGTTGTTCCGTTCCGGACAGAATCAGCTCCTGGGCGGCGAGGAACGCGATGCTGTCATCGAAGTTCGGGGCCATCGGCCGGTAATCCGAGTCGCCCGCGTTCTGCTCGTCGACCACCGGGGCCATTCTCTCGAGGCTGGCCCGCACGTCCTCGGCGGTGATCACGCCGTGCTTGAGCCAGTTCGTCAGCAGCTGGCTGGAGATGCGCAGCGTGGCGCGGTCCTCCATCAATGCGATGTTGTGGATGTCGGGCACTTTGGAGCAGCCCACGCCTTCGTCGATCCAGCGCACCACGTAACCAAGGATCGACTGACAGTTGTTGTCGACCTCCTCGCGGATTTCTTCCGGTGCCCAGGCCAATTCCTTGGCCAGTGGAATGGTCAGCAGCTCCTCGAGCGTTGCCCGCCGGCCCTGCTCTGCGAGTTCCTTCTGGACCGCACCGACGTCGACGTAGTGGTAGTGCATGGCGTGCAACGTGGCAGCGGTCGGCGACGGCACCCAGGCCGTGCTGGCGCCGGCCTTGGGCTGACCGATCTTCTGTTCGACCATGTCGGCCATCAGCTCCGTCATCGCCCACATGCCTTTGCCGATCTGCGCGTGCCCGGGCAGACCCGTGGCCAGGCCGACGTCGACGTTGTTGTCTTCATACGCCAGGATCCACGGCTGGCTCTTCATCGAGGCCTTGCGCACCATCGGCCCCGCCTCCATGGAGGTGTGGATCTCGTCGCCGGTGCGGTCCAGGAAGCCGGTGTTGATGAAGGCCACGCGGTCGGCGGCCGCTTTGATGCAGGCCTTCAGGTTGACGGTGGTGCGGCGCTCCTCGTCCATGATCCCGACCTTGATCGTGGATTGGGGCAGTCCCAGCACGTCCTCGACGCGGCTGAACAACTCGGCAGTGAACGCGACTTCGTCGGGGCCGTGCATCTTCGGCTTCACGATGTAGATCGACCCCGCGCGGCTGTTCACCATCGGGCCGTTCCCGTCGCCGGACTTCAGCCCGTGGGACGCGATCAGGCTGGTGAACAGTGCGTCCATCAGGCCTTCGAACACCTCGTTGCCGTCGGCGTCGGTGATCGCGTCGTTAGTCATCAGGTGGCCGACGTTGCGGACGAACATCAGGCTGCGACCCGGAAGGGTGAACTCGCCGCCGTCGGGCGCGGTGTAGCTGCGGTCGTCGTGCAGCGTCCGGGTGAACGTCTTGCCACCTTTGGCGACCTCTTCGGCGAGGTCGCCCTTGTTGAGTCCGAGCCAATTGCGGTAGCCCAGCACCTTGTCGTCGGCGTCCACGGCGGCCACCGAGTCCTCGAAGTCCATGATCGTGGTGACCGCGGACTCGAGAAAGACGTCCTTGATGCCCGCCCGGTCGGTCTTGCCGATGGACGACTCGGGGTCGACGAGGATCTCGATGTGCAAGCCGTGATTGGCCAACAACACTGACCAGGCGGGGGCGCCGAGTTGTCCGGTGTAGCCGGCGAACTGCTGCGGCTGTGCGAGCCCGGTCTCCCGGCCCTCGTCGAGGGTGACGACGAACCTGCCGTCCTCCACACGCAGCGCGGTCGCGTCAGCGTATGAGCCGTCGGCAAGGGGCACGACCTCGTCCAGGAATGTGCGCGCGTAGGCGATGACTTTGTCGCCGCGGACCTGGTTGTAGCTGTCGCCCTGTTCGGCGCCGTCGCTCTCGGGGATGACGTCCGTGCCGTACAGCGCGTCGTACAGCGATCCCCAGCGTGCGTTCGCGGCGTTGAGCGCGAAGCGCGCGTTGAGGATCGGGACCACCAGCTGCGGTCCGGCCGTGGAGGTGATCTCGGCGTCCACGTTCGCGGTGGTGACCGTGAAATCCTCCGGCTCGGGTTGCAGGTAGCCGATCTCCTCGAGGAATTGCCGGTACGCCTGTTGGTCGATCGGCTCGATGACGCGCTGCCGGTGCCACTTGTCGATCTGCGCCTGCAACTCGTCGCGGCGGGTCAAAAGGTCCTGGTTCTGGGGACCGAGGTCCGCGATCACCTTGTCGACGCCGGCCCAGAACGAGTCCGGATCGATGTCCGTCCCGGGCAACGCCTCGTTGTTGATGAAGTCGTACAGCACCTTGGCAACCCGCAGGTTGCCGGTCGCCACCCGCTCGGTCATGCGTCCTCCCATTGTCCAGTCGACATATCTTACCCAGCGGTAACGTTGTGTTTTCCGACACGCCGCCGCGCAAGGGGACTGCTTTGAGCGTCGGTGGGAAGCCCAGCGAGAATTCCGAGGCGTATTTCTCCTGCGCCAGTGCGGCGAGTGGCGGGCCGGGATCGACGCGCTGGGCGTGGCAGCGGCCGTCGCCTCGACCGACGCGTCGGCACCATATGCGATCAGCGCCAGGCACGTCCCGTTCCGCTGCCGCAACTGCGATGCGTGCTATTGCGAATGGCATTGGGCGCCCCGCCGGATGCTGGAAATGATGCTCACCGGTATCCCGCATCGGGGGACCTGACAATCGCCGCGCCCCGCGATCGTCGTCTGCTCGCGAGGGTATTCCGCTCTGCCTCAGGTTTTCGATGAAAACTCCGTTGTCATAAGCTAATTCGAACGTGCCCAGCACGCCGTCGGAATCGACGAGCGGCAGCAACTTACGTGCCAGTTATCGAGATCGATGGCGACTCTGTTGGGACGTATCTGTCGAACCGCGCGGCGGTACTAACATCAGCGGGGTGCTCAGCCCCGAAACCTGGCTGCCACGCCGCAATCAACACCGGAACAGGGTGCAGTCGCTGCTCGGACCGTACTTGCGGCAGCGGTCTACTGGCCAATCGAATCCGGTCATCGATTTCCTGTTCATCTATTACAACCTGACGCCCGGGCAGTTGCGGCAGTGGCATCCCGGCTTCGGAATCACACTCGGCGGCCGTGAGGCGGAGGAGTATGCAGGCCTGAGGGGATACCACCGCGCCGAAGACGGAATCACCGTCGATCCCGGCCATCTCGGGCGGCGTCGCAGCAGTGTCGAATCCGTTGTCCGACTGATGGAGGCGACCGCGAGCCGTTCAGCGGCGTTCGGCTGCTTTGGTATGCACGAGTGGGCGATGGTGTACCGCGCCGGACCGGATGAGCTGCGTCACCCACTCCCGTTGCGCCTCGGACACGACGGCACGGACGCTGTGGTGGACTCCATGCCTCTGCGGTGCACGCATTTCGATGCCTTCCGGTTCTTCACCAACTCCGCGCGGCCCAGAAACGAAGTTCAGCTGACTCGCGAAAAACAGGTTACGATCGAGCAACCCGGCTGTCTTCATGCGGGGATGGACTTGTACAAGTTCGCCGGCAAGCTGCTGCCCCTCATTCCCTCTGACTTGCTCTGGGATGCCTTCGAATTGGCGTACCAGACACGTGAACTCGACATGCGGGCATCGCCTTATGACCTCAGCGCGTACGGATATCCCGCGGTACCCATTGAGACGTCGGCGGGCCGGGCCGAATATGTGCGGCAGCAGTCCGCCCTGTCGAGAAGGGCCGCATCCGTCAGGGCTTCACTTCTCAGCCGGTGTTACCGATTGCTGGATCGATCTTCATAAGCGGCGCGGCTGTGCGCCTCGCCAGGTATGTTCCGTTGCATGCCTTTGTATTACGCGGATCCGAACAAGAAGCATGGAGTTGTGTTTCGGACGTGGGAAAGGTTTGGACGGTCGCGCCCCGGGCAGGCTTTCGCGCGCCATGTCGCCCGCCGCATCGACCCATGGTTCTACCGCCGCGTTGGTCGCAGCTATTCGACTCTGCTCGGTTCAGTCGCCCAGGCCCCGCTTCAGAGCACGGGCGCCAAGTCGGGTCAGCTGCGCGTGGTTCAGCTCACGTATTTTCACGACGGCAGTGATCCCATCTTGGTTGGCTCAAATTTCGGTGGTCCGAAGAACCCACAGTGGACTTTCAACTTGAAGGCCCACCCCCAGTGCGAATTCGGCGACGAGAAGTTCGTGGCATCGGAAGTCACCGACCCCGACGAGTACGCCCGGCTCTACGCACTCGCGGTGAAGGCATACGCCGGGTGGGGCGACTACCGCGCCAAGACAGATCCAATCGGCCGTCACATTCCCGTTTTTCGTCTCACGCCGCGGTAGCAGACACCGCCGTCGGAGACGGCAAATCAGACGCGGTGGGTCCCATCGCGCACGGTGCCCATCAAATCCTCGACCAGGTTCTCCAGCGGGACGATTGCGACGACGCGGCCCCCGTCACCGGTCACCAGTGCGAGGTGAGCGTTGCTGCGCCGCAGCCGCGACAGCGCGTCGGGAAGCGGTAGCGCCTCCGAGACCTCGGGCAGGGGACGGACCGTCGACCCGTCGACGACGGCCTCGGGATCGTCGACGGCAGGCAGGACATCCTTGATGTGGACGTAGCCCACGAATGAGCCCGACGAGTCGATGACGGGGAAGCGCGAATATCCGGTCTCGACCAGCGCCTCCTTGATGGCCGCGACCGTCGGACCGTCGTTGCCCGGCTCGACTTTCACCGTTCGCACCTTGTCCAGCGGAATTGCGACGTCGGCGACCCTGCGATTGCGGATCTGCAGTGCCCGGGACAGCCGCATGTGCTCCTCGGGATCGAGTAGTCCCTCTGAACGCGACTCGGCGATCATCTCCGAGAGCTCCACGAGCGAGACGGTGTTCTCCAGTTCGGTCTTGGGTTCGACACCCAGCGCCCGCAGTGTCATATGCGCGCACCAGTCGTAGAACGCGATCACGAAGCGAGTCGCGCGCACCCACGCGAGATAGGGCGGCACGAGCAGCATCGCCGCGGACTCGGGCCCCGCGATCGCGATGTTCTTCGGCACCATCTCACCCAGCAGCACGTGCAACACCACGACGAGGGTGATCGCGACGAAGAACGACACTGTGTGCAGCAGCGCGTCGGGCACACCGACGAGATCGAAGGGCTTTTCGAGCAGGTGAGCGATCGCCGGTTCGCCGATGCGGCCCAACAGGATCGAACACACCGTGATGCCCAACTGCGCCCCGGCGAGCATCACCGAAAGGTTCTGGCCCGCGCGAATGACCGTCATCGCACTGCGCTTGCCCTGTTCGGCAAGGGCTTCCAGCCGGTCACGGCGCGCCGAGATCAGCGCGAACTCCGCGCCGACGAAGAATGCGTTCGCCAGCAACAACAGCAGCGTGAGCAGGACCGAGAGAATGTCAGCCGTCATGCTCACCGCGTTCGAGTTCGACGAGTTCCAGCTGGTCGATCCGGCGGCCGTCCATCGTGGCGACCGTCGCGCGCCAGCTGACACCCTCGTCGGCTGTGTCCGGATCGAATGCCTGCAGCACTATTGCCTCACCGGGCTCGGGAATGTGGCCGAGCTCGTGCATGACCAGGCCCCCGATCGTCTCGTATTCGCCCTCGTGCCCGCGGAATCCCGTCGCGGCGGCTACTTCGTCGATTCGCAACAGCCCGGAAACCCGCCAGCCGTCACCGGCCTGGATCACGTCCGGCGTCGACTCGTCATGCTCGTCGCGGATGTCGCCGACGATCTCCTCGATCAGATCCTCCATCGTGACCATTCCGGCGATCCCGCCGTACTCGTCGGCGACGAGCGCGGTCTGCAACCCGTTGGCCCGGATCTGCGCTATCAGCGAGTCGCCGTCAAGGGTCGACGGGACAACCGCGAGAGGGCGGGCAACATCGGAGAGCCGGGTGCGGGCGAGCTCCTCATGCGGTACGAGGAACACCTGCTTGACGTGGACCAGGCCGATCGTCTCGTCGAGATCACCCTCGGTGACCGGGAATCGGGAATAGCCGGTCTCCCTGGCCCGCACGACCAGATCGGCCATCGTGTCGTCGGCCTCCAGCGACTCGATTTCGGTGCGAGGTGTCATCAGCTCCTCGGCGGTGCGTGAGCCGAACTGCAGCGACCGGTCGACCAACGTCGCCGTGACCGGATCCAGCGACCCGCGCGCCGCGGAGTTTCGCACCAGCGATCCGAGTTCCTGCGGCGAGCGCGCCGACCTCAACTCCTCCGCCGGGACGATGCCCAGTCGGCGCAGTATCCAGTTCGCTGTGCCGTTGGTGAGGTGGATCAGGGGCGTCGACAGCGTCGAGAACAACAGTTGGGGGCCCGCGACGACGCGCGCCGTCGGCAACGGGCGCGCGACCGCGAGATATTGGGCCATCAGCTCACCGAAGACCATCGACACCGAGGTGGCGATCAGCAGTGCCAGCGCCAGCGCCGTCCCGTCGACCCACGTCGTCGGCACCGACACCGCGACCAATACCGGCTGCAATAGCCGCGCGACCAACGGTTCGGCAAGGAAGCCGGTGATCAGCGTGGTGATCGAGATACCGATCTGCGCGCCGGAGAGCTGGAACGACAGCGTGCGATGCGCCCGCTGCACCAACTGGTCACGCCGGTCGCCGGTGCGTGCGTTGGCATCGACGGTGCTGCGTTCCAGCGAGGTGAGTGAGAACTCCGCGGCGACGAAAACCGCTGTGCCGAGGGTGAGAACGACGAACGCCAACAGGGCGAGCAGGATGAAGGTGGCGCTCATCGCCCTCTCATCGGATCAAAGCCGGGACGGTTGCCCGGCGATCTAGAGGAAGGCTCCGCGTCGACGACGGCAGGCGCCGGCCGCTCAGCCCGGAAGCCAGCGGCTTCAACGGGTGCCTGCGGCACGTGGTCCCTTTCGCTTGGCTACAGACGGCGCGTACGAGCCGCCGACGAAGCTCTCATGGTATCGCGGCGGGGTGCGGGCGCTCAGGGTAGAGCGGCTTACGATCGACGAATGCAGGGCTCCGTGACGGTTCACATGACGGCATCGCCTGAGGAGATATGGGACCTCGTCGCCGACATCCGCAACACCGGGAAATTCTCGCCGGAGACGTTCGAGGCGGAGTGGCTGGGCGGCGCTACCGCGCCTGCGTTGGGCGCGAAGTTCCGCGGACACGTCAAACGCAACGAAATCGGGCCGGTGTACTGGACCACCTGCCGCGTCACCGCATGCGAGCCGGCGAAGGAGTTCGGCTTCGAGGTGCTCGTCGGTAGCAGGTCCGTCAACAACTGGCATTACGAGTTCGTCGCCGCGAACGGTGGCACCGACGTGACGGAGTCGTTCCGGCTCAACGAATCCGCTTTCACCCGCCTCTACGGCTTCACCCCGTTCGGGTACCTACGCCGGCGGCGCAACCTGCGGGACATGGAAACGACGCTCGAGCGCATCAAAGCTGTCGTCGAAACGGACTGAGCAACAAACGAGAAGGTCAGTCACCAGCCGGTGGGCAGGGGGTGACCCTCCGCGAAGCCTGCCGCTGACTGCACACCGACGACCGCCATCTCGTGCAGCTCGGGCAGCGTCGACGCTCCGACGTAGGTGCAGGTGCTGCGCACCCCGGACGTGATGTGGTCGAGCAGGTCCTCGACACCGCCGCGGTCGGGATCCAAGCTCATCTTCGACGTCGAGATGCCCTCCTCGAACAACGCCTTGCGCGCACGTTCGTACGCGGTGTCCGCAGCGGTGCGGGCGGCCACCGCGCGCTTGGACGCCATGCCGTAGCTCTCCTTGTACGGCTTGTCGTCGCGGTCGAGGAGGAGGTCTCCGGGCGACTCGTACGTCCCCGCGAACCAGGACCCGATCATCACGTTCGACGCGCCTGCGGCGAGCGCCAGCGCGACATCGCGCGGATGGCGCACGCCGCCGTCGGCCCACACGAATCCGCCCAATTGCGATGCCGCTTGGGCGCATTCGTATACGGCAGAGAACTGCGGCCGACCCACTCCGGTCATCATCCGGGTGGTGCACATGGCACCGGGACCGACTCCGACCTTGACGATCGTGGCTCCGGCGGTCAGCAGGTCCGTGGTGCCCTCCGCCGACACGACATTGCCTGCGGCCACCGGCACGCCCAAGTCCAGGGAGGCCAAGGATTTGACCGCGTCGATCATCTTGGCCTGGTGGCCGTGCGCGGTGTCGATCACCAGCAGGTCGACACCCGCCTCCACCAGCGCGACCGCCTTGGCGCCGACGTCGCCGTTGATGCCGACGGCCGCCGCGACCCGGAGCCTGCCCCTGTCGTCGACGGCGGGGGTGTAGAGGCCGGCGCGCAGCGCGCCTCTGCGGGTCAGCACCCCCGCCAGCGTGCCGTCGGGTTCGGTGAGCACCGCGACGTCGACCGCGGCATGCTCGAGCAGGTCGAACACCTGCCGGGGATCGGTGCCTGCCGGCGCGGTGACGAAGTCGCTGAGCAAGATGTCGCGCACCCGGCTGAATCTGTCGACACCCGAACACACGGCGTCGGTGACCAAACCGATCGGACGATCCTCGAACACCACGACCGCGGCCCCGTGTGCGCGCTTGTGGATCAACGCGCAGGCGTCGGACACGGAGTCGTCGGGCTCCAGCGTCACCGGGGTGTCGACCACCAGGTCGCGGCTCTTCACGAAGTCGACAGTGTGCTTGACCGCGGTGATGGGAAGGTCCTGCGGCAGGGCCACGATGCCCCCCCGGCGTGCCACGGTTTCGGCCATCCGGCGGCCCGCGACGGCCGTCATGTTCGCGACGACGACCGGGATCGTCGTGCCCGATCCGTCGACGCTGGAGAGGTCGACGTCGAACCTTGACGCCACATCCGAGCGGTTCGGGACGATGAAGACGTCGTTATAGGTCAGGTCGTACGGGGGCGTGCGCCCCTCGAGAAATCGCACGCTGCCAGCCTACGACCGCGCGCAGGTCATGCCTCGACCTCGCTGCGGTCCCCGCTCCACAGCGTGTGGAATTTCTTGTCATGGTCGGCGTCGATGCGGCCGTACGTGTGGGCGCCGAAGAAGTCCCGCAGGCCCTGGGTGAGCGCGGCGGGCAGCCGCTCAGTGCGAAGCGCGTCGTAGTACGACAGGGCCGAGCTGAACCCCGGGATCGGGATACCGAGCTGGGTGGCCGTCACGACGACGCGGCGCCAGCCGTCGATCGCCTCCTCGATGGCGCTGCGGAAGTACGGCGCCACGATCAGCGTGGGCAGGTTCGCATCTTCGTCGAACGCGTCCTTGATCCGGTTGAGGAACTTCGCCCGGATGATGCAGCCGCCCCGCCAGATGGTGGCCAGGTCGCCGGGCGTCAGGTCCCAGTCGTACTCCGCGCTGCCTGCCTGAATCTGGTTGAAGCCCTGCGCGTAGGCGATGATCTTCGATGCGTACAGCGCCTGCCGCACGTCCTCGACGAATACTTCTGCGTCGCTCGGCTTTTCGCTGAGATCGCCCGTTGCCAGGCCGGTGGTGGCCTTTCGCTGGGTGACCGAACCCGACAGGGCCCGGGCGAACACCGCCTCCGCGATGCCGGTGACCGGGATACCCAGGTCGAGTGCGGACTTCACCGTCCAGCGGCCGGTGCCCTTCTGCTCGGCCTCGTCGAGGATCACGTCCACCAGCGGCTGGCCAGTCTTGGCATCGGTTTGGCGCAGCACCTCGGCGGTGATCTCGATGAGGTAGCTGTCCAGGTCGCCTTTGTTCCACTCGGCGAACACATCGGCGATCTCCGGCGCAGACAACCCCAGCCCGTCGCGCAACAGCTGGTAGGCCTCGCCGATCAGCTGCATGTCGGAGTACTCGATGCCGTTGTGCACCATCTTCACGAAGTGGCCCGAGCCGTCAGGGCCGATGTGTGTGCAGCACGGAACTCCGTCGACGTGCGCCGAGATCTCTTCGAGCAGGGGGCCGAGGGTTTTGTAGGACTCTGCCGGGCCGCCGGGCATGATCGACGGGCCGTTCAGCGCGCCCTCCTCGCCGCCGGAGATGCCTGCGCCCACGAAGTGCAAGCCGCGCTCGCGCATCGCCTTCTCGCGCCGGATGGTGTCGGTGTACAACGCGTTTCCGCCGTCGATGATGATGTCGCCTTCTTCCATCGCATCGGCAAGCTCGTTGATCACGGCGTCCGTCGGGTCGCCCGCCTTCACCATGATCAACACGCGGCGCGGCTTCTCCAGTGCGGCAAGGAATTCCGGGATCGTTTCCGAACGCACGAAGTTCCCGTCGGAGCCGTGCTCGGACAGCAGGGCATCGGTCTTGGCCACCGACCGGTTGTGCAGCGCCACGGTGTATCCGTGATGTGCGAAGTTGCGCGCGATGTTCGATCCCATCACCGCCAGCCCTGTGACTCCGATCTGCGCGGTGCCGGTGGTGTCTGCGTCGGGAGGCGTCATCGGTTGCCTTTCGTGTTCGGTGATCGCGCGGGGATTCGTGTGGAGATAGCGGCTACACCGCGATGAGACGGTGCAATTCGGTCAGCCAGGGAATCGCCAGAGCGATCGTCGGGACTACCAACACGGCGGCCGCGGCGAGGTATGCCGCTGTCGCCACCATCAGACTGTTACCACGGCCGCCGAGTCTGCGCACGCGGACCACGGTGCTCAGACCACCCGCGGCCAGCGCGCCCGACGGCGTCGGTCCGGCGGCACAGGCGACCAGCGCCCGGGCCAGGGGAGTAGGACCGGCGACGCGCACCGCCGCGTCGTCGGCCAGCATCTCGACCAGCAACCGCACCGCGTCTAGTGCCTTGGCGCTGCGCACGACGCGCGGAAACGCCGCATGCACCGCGGTGAACATTTCCAGCACTAGGTCGTGACGCGCGCGCAGGTGGGCACGCTCGTGGCGAAGGATGGCGTGGATCTCTTTGTCGCTCAACGTGTTCAACGCACCCTTGCTTACCACGACACGGCTGCGCACCCCGGGCAAACAGTAGGCGAGCGGTTCGGCCACGTCGAGAACGCGCAGATGACTGGTTCCCGCGGCGCCACCTTCGCGGCACTCTCCCAGCAGATCGACCAGCATGCGGTGGTGGGCACGCCGGCGCCGCGTCGCAATCGCGACTTGCAGCACTGCAACGGCGAACCGCGCGCCGATCAGCAACGTGAGCGCGAAAACGCTGATGTAGGCGAGCCACAGGGGGAATCCCAGCACCGCGATCTCGCTGGTGAACGTGGCGGTCGGGCGCCCGTCCGGACCGGGCACGAGCAGTCGGCTCGCGATCGCGATTCCTGCACTGAACGCGGACAACACCGCGGCCACTGCGATCGCCTGCCACAGCACGACGGCCGCACGCGGTGCACGCATCGGCCACGACGCCCGCGCCAGCAACTCCGGCACTGGACCAACCAGGAGCAGCGCGAGAAGTGCGAATGCCAGCGCGGACACGCGGTTAGTCTCCCTCAGCCGGTATCGGGACTGCTACTCGACGTCTGGTGTTTTTCCTCGAGGTCGGCAAGTGCCCGTCGCAACGCCGCGGCTTCGTCGGCGCCGACGCGTTCCACGAAGTGAACCAGCGCCGCCTCGCGGCCTCCCGAATCGGCTACTTGATCCAGCGCATCAACCATCAGACCTGCGACGAGCTCATCGCGACCGTGCGTCGGTGCGTAGCGGTGAGCGCGGTCATCACGGTGCTGAATGACCAGATTCTTCTTCGCGAGCCGTTGCAGCACGGTCATGATCGTGGTGTAGGCGAGGTCGCGCTGGGCAGAGAGCGCCTCGTGCACCTGGCGCACTGTCTGCGGCTCCGGCGACGACCACAGGTGATCCATGACTGAGCGTTCGAGCTCGCCCAACCGCATCAACTTGGCCATATTCGTTCATCTCCTGCAGGCATCTGTTTCAAGACTACTACCGGCTTACTACTGCGCGTCGTACGTCTGTCGACGAAACTTTGAACCGCGACGTCACATCCGTTATGGTTAGGCTACCCTAATCCGGAGGTTACCCGTGACGGTGCTCGTCGAGGACCCGCTGATTGCGGCAATGGTGATCGCGGATCCGCTGCCATTGCATGAATCCAGCCGGCGGCTTCGTGAGCTGAACCCGGTCTGCCCGCGGGTCTACGGCGTCGCCGTGATCGCCGACGTCGGGAGGCGACGATGGTGGCCGCTCGCCTCTGCGCTCGGCGACGACCGGCTGCGCACGATGTACTCGCGTGCCGCTCAGGACGTCGACGCGCGCACCGCTGCCTCTCAGCTCGCCGCGACGCTTGCTTACACCGTCGT
>JAVHWG010000218.1:0-6386 GCA_032159965.1 Mycobacterium sp. | reverse complement strand
GGTCTGAAACAGCCGACCCTCGAAACCGCCGGACGCCTCGGCCAGGGCGGCGACGTCACCGGTGCGCAGCATGGTCGCGAGGGCGAGGAGATAGCCCTCGGCGGCCGCGACGGGGGAGCCGAATCCCGGCGCCGAACGCGTCGGCGAAGTGCGGAAGCCTTCGTTCTCCGAGTTGTACTGAATGGCGGTGAAGAAGGGGCTCACATACCAGCTGCCGTCCCGTTCCACGGTCATGACGAATGGCGGCTGCGTGCGTCCGCCCACGCGGACCGTCTGCTCATCGCCGTCTGTCGTGACCGTAGCCCCGCGGATGGTGACGGTCGTGGTTTCGGGCAGGCCATCTTTGCGGAATTGCTTCTTCACGGAGTCGGACATCTTCGATGTGTCGAATGACGCAGTGATATCGGCGTTTTCGATGCCGACCTTCGTCAGCCCGAGCTGCTCCGCGTGCGTACTGAGCTGCAAGTTGTCGACGCTCACGTGAACGGAGTCGCCGGCGTTGAGCCCGGTCAGGTCGGCGCCTTCACCGAGCGCGGACGAGATACGGTCGAATTGCTTTTGCAGATCGTCGAACCCGGCCACCTCGTCGGGCGGGAGCATCAAGGCGAGCTGGCGGGCGTCACCCTTCTCGATGGCGGCGACGGCCCGGCTGACGGCCTCTTCGGGGGATCCCGCACCGCCGAAGAGCGGCGACAGTAGGGTGCGGTGGAGAACGGCGCCACCGGTCACCAAAAGGACGAACACCAGAGCCGCTGCGGCCCAACGCACGAACGGCGGACGTCGCGTACGGCTCGGCGGAGCAAACGGCGGGGGCACAGGCCACTGTGGAGGCATCTGTGATGCGACCGGCCATGGGGGAGTTGGCGGTTGGGGTTGCCAGCCCATATGTGGCCCGGTGCTCATGATCGTCGGGCGCGCAGCGCGGCCTGCACGGCGGGGTCAACGGATTGGGCGAGCAGTGCCAGCAGATCGTGCGGCGCTGCGGGATTGGCGGCCAGACTCGGCCACACCGCGGTGTTCTGTTGCGCGAGGCCGTAGAGGACGGCCGCCGGCGTCGACGGGTCCGCCGCCACGCTCGCGGGATACGAATGAATCGCGTGCAGCGGCCACCCGCTCGGTGGAAAAGGCTGTAGCGGAACAGGTGCCGGGAAGAAGGCATGCATATCCGCGGGCAGTGTGACGAAGGCGGCTGCCGAGACAGGCAAGGCCAGCGCAGCGATCACCTGCGGGCCCGTCACGGTCTCCCACGAACTTGTGCTGAGCCCGGTCAACAGAATCGACGCTACCCCGGCCGACATCTGAACCGCGGCGGCGATCAATACCGGTGTCCGTGAGCGAAATGGGTCAATGGTGACCTGCTGCCGTGCCCAGTCCGTTGCAATCGCGCCTATTCCCGCGCAGCCCGCGCAGGTGTACACGACCGCGGTCAGCGCGCCGGTCAAGGTGACGTCGACGACCACCTGGACCAAGAGGAGGATGTCCGCGACGATGACGAGGCCCAGCACACTGCGCACCGCTCCAAGCCATGTCCGCGGGTCGCGGTGCCGGCCTTGCGGATTGAGCGACGGTGACAGGGCTACCAACGCAGCCACCATGGTGAGGGTGAAACCGCCGAACGGCAGGTGCAACGACTCAGCGCCACCGAGGGTGAACCGGCCCATCGCACCGCACATAGCCCATACCAGTGCGCCCGCACCCACTGCGCCGAGCGCGAGGCGTCCCGCGAAGACTCCCCGCGCCGCGTGGCGGGCGGTCCGCCACACGGCGACGACCCAGGCACCGAACAGCAGTGTCTGGATTGCCGGCATGACCACCAGCGCCCGCATTTCGTACACCGTGGACAGCGACCGGTACGTGGCGACAGTCACCAGAACAAGAGCGAGCGCCGTGAAGACGATGAGTGCCGCGCAGCAGGCGGACAGGACGGCTGCCCAGAGCCGGTCACTGCGTTGAGTAGTGGCATCGATCAGGTCCGCACGGCGAGGCACGGCGGCCAGCGCCGCTGCGGCGGCGCCGATCCATGCACCGGGTGCAGGGGCATATTCGGTCACCCCGATGTCGATGGTGCCGAGAACGGCGTCGATGACGAAATAGGTTGCTGCGCATAGCGCCAGCGGTGCCGACGCCATCAGTTTCGCGGCCCGGAGCTTGGCTGGTGTCCACGAACGGCCGAATAGTCCCATCCGGCTGAGGTAGGACATGGTGATCGCGCAGATCCCAAGTGCCACAGCGGCGATGACTTCGGGCCGGCTGTAGCCACGTCCGGCCGCGGTCCACGGCAGCAGCAGTGTCGCGATCAGCGCCGCAATCGCGGCGGCGTCGTGCGCGGCGTCGACACGCGATAGGCCCGCGAACGGGCTCGGACGCGGCGGTCGCCGGGGCGGTGGAACGGGCCAATAGCCGGGGAGATAACGGTTTCCGCTCGGCGGAAGCAGCTGTTGGTGCGTCTGCTGATAGCCGAAGGGCGGTGACGAAGACGGTGCGGGACCGGTCGAATACGGCGACTGCGGCTGGCAACTCGCCGCGTACGGCTGTTCATATGCCGGAAACTCTGCGTCAAGGGCGGGGTCGGGTGCGTGCGCCTCGCTCGACGATGCCCCTGGGTCTGACATGTGCTTTTCCCCGCTAGATCGCGCCGATTGTGCCTCGGATCCTGCCACATCCCGCAACGGCCGATTCGCGGCTTTTTCCTTGTCATGACGCAGCGCTGGCGGGGAGGGTCAACTCGGCGGACGCAACGCCGCGAACTCGTCGGTGACGCGGTACTGGGAGTCGCTGAATCGGTATAGCGCGGCGGGACGCCCGCCGCTGCGGCCGCTGCGTGCAATGGTTCCGGTGCGGGTGATGACGCTGCGCCGTGCCAGCACCCGCTGCAGGTTGGTGGCGTCGACCTGATGTCCCAGTGCCGCCCCGTAGATGTCACGCAGTGTCGACAATGCGAATTCTTTTGGCGCCAAGGCGAATCCGATGTTGGTGTAGGACATTTTGGCGATCAGACGGCTGTGGGCGTGCGTGACCATCGGACCGTGGTCGAAGGCCATCGGCGGCAACGCGGCGACAGGATGCCACCTCGTGTCGGGCGGCAGGGCCGGTGTGGCGGGGGAGGGAACCAGGCCCAGGAACGTCGACGCGATGGTCCGGGTGCCAGGGACCCGGGACGGGTCGGAGAACACCGCCAACTGCTCGAGGTGAGCAATCTCACGCAGGTCGACCTTCTCGGCGAGCTGACGCCTGATTGAACTGATCATGTCCTCGTCATTGCGCAGCCGTCCACCAGGCAGGGACCACGCGCCACGCTGCGGATTCATGGCGCGTTCCCACAGCAGGACATTGAGCTGGGGGTTCGGTGTGCCGAGATGACGGATCTGGAACACGACCGCCAGGACCTCGTGCTCGGTGCTAATATGGGGCATGTTTTCGATTATAAGTCGAAAACCTGACCACAGGAGGCGGCAATGACGCTCCTTTCTGAGCCCGACACGTCGGGGTACCCACCCGTGGGGGCCTATACCGGTGTCGAACCCGACGCCGCGTGGGCCGCAGAAGTGCGGCGACTCGCCGAGCAGCGCAACGCGACGATCCTCGCTCACAACTATCAGGTGCCTGCCATCCAGGACATCGCCGACCACGTCGGTGATTCACTGGCGCTGTCACGGATCGCGGCCGGGGCGCCTGAGCAGACGATCGTCTTCTGCGGCGTGCACTTCATGGCCGAGACCGCAAAGATCCTCAGCCCGGACAAGACCGTGCTGATCCCGGATCAGCGCGCGGGCTGCTCGCTGGCCGAGTCGATCACGGCCGATGACCTGGCCGCCTGGAAGGCCGAACATCCCGGGGCGGTCGTCGTGTCTTACGTCAACACGACCGCCGCCGTGAAGGCTCTCACCGACATCTGCTGCACTTCGGCCAACGCGGTCGACGTGGTCGCCTCGATTCCTGAGGACCGCGAGGTGCTGTTCTGCCCGGACCAATTCCTCGGAGCGCATGTCCGGCGGATCACCGGCCGCACGAACCTTCACGTCTGGGCCGGCGAATGCCATGTCCACGCCGGCATCAACGGCGACGAACTCGCCGCACAGGCACGCGCTCACCCCGACGCGGAGTTGTTCGTGCATCCGGAATGCGGTTGTGCGACATCAGCCCTCTATCTGGCCGGCGAGGGTGCGGTGCCCGCCGATCGTGTGAAGATTCTGTCGACGGGGGGCATGCTCGAAGCCGCGCGCGCCACCCGCGCCCGCGAGGTACTCGTCGCCACCGAGATCGGCATGCTTCACCAATTACGCAGGGCTGCACCGCAGGTCGATTTTCGCGCCGTCAACGACAGGGCCTCGTGCAAGTTCATGAAGATGATCACTCCTGCGGCATTGCTGCGCTGTCTGCGCGATGGAGTCGACGAAGTGGACGTCGACCCGGAGATTGCGCGGCTGGCACGCCGCAGCGTGCAGCGGATGGTCGAAATCGGGCAGCCCGGCGGCGGCGAATGAGCTGGCAGGCGCGTGCCGATGTCGTTGTGATAGGCACCGGGGTCGCCGGACTTGCTGCCGCGCTTGCCGCTTCGCGGCGGGGTCGCACGGTCATCGTGCTGAGTAAGGCGAGCAACACCGCGACGTTCTACGCCCAGGGCGGGATCGCGGTGGTTCTGCCGCGGACCGAGGACTCGATCGACGCCCATGTCAACGACACGCTCGCGGCGGGTGCCGGCCTGTGCGACCCGGATGCGGTGCGCTCGATCGTCGCTGACGGATATCGCGCGGTCACCGAATTGGTAGCCGCCGGAGCGCGTTTCGACGAGACCGGACCCGGGCGGTGGGCCTTGACCCGCGAAGGCGGGCATTCGCAGCGGCGGATCGTGCATGCCGGCGGCGACGCCACCGGCGCCGAAGTTCAACGCGCGCTAGACCATGCGGCGGCCACGTTGGACATCCGCCGCAACCATGTTGCCCTGCAACTGCTTCACGATGCCGACGGCATCACGGGCGTGCAGGTGATCAACGATGACGGCATCGGCGTGATCCATGCGCCCACCGTGGTCCTCGCTACGGGTGGACTCGGCCAGCTCTATCAGGCCACCACCAACCCGGAGGGGTCGACCGGTGACGGAATCGCGTTGGCGCTGTGGGCCGGCGTTCCCGTCAGCGACGTGGAGTTCGTGCAGTTCCACCCGACGATGCTCTATGACGAGCGCGTCGGCGGTCGCAGGCCGCTGATCACTGAGGCCCTCCGCGGTGAAGGCGCCAAATTAGTTGACGCCAGTGGTCTTTCCGTCACCGCGGGCGTGCACCCAATGGGTGATCTGGCTCCTCGGGATGTGGTCGCCGCCGCGATCGACGCCCGGATGCGGGAGTCAGGAGACCGGTGCGTGTATCTGGATGCCCGGGCGGTGCCCGACGTGGCCCGCAGATTCCCGACCGTCACCGCCGCATGCCGGTTGGCAGGCGTCGAGCCTGCCAGGGATCTGATCCCCGTTGTGCCGGGCGCGCACTACAGCTGTGGCGGCGTCGTCACCGACGTCGAGGGTCGCACGGAGCTGCCGGGATTGTTCGCAGCCGGCGAGGTGGCGCGCACGGGAATGCACGGCGCCAACCGGCTGGCCTCCAACAGCCTGCTGGAGGGCTTGGTGATCGGAGGCCGCGCGGGCCGAGGGGCCGCTACGCATGCCATGCGCAGGGGTCAAGTGCGCGCCGCGGCGCCGGCGCCGACGCTGCGTACAGCGTTGGCCCGCAACGATCTCCAATTCATGATGTCGGCACATGCCTCGGTCGTTCGCACCGCCGACGGACTGTCGGTGATCGATCAAGTGCTGCGCGAGGCGCCGCCGCGGACCGCGCTCACCAATGCCGACGCGGAAGACATCGCGCTGACGGTCACCGCGCGTGCCGTCGTCGCTGCGGCCCTGGCCCGCACCGAGTCCCGCGGTTGCCACCATCGCGACGACTATCCCGGCACGGACCCGGAGCAGGCGCGCAGCGTGAGTACGCGGCTGGCATCGGACGGACGTGTCATCGTCGAAGCGCCCGTCCCCGCCGGAGTCTGTGGCTGATGCGTCTGTCCGAACACGAGGTCGCTGAGGCCCGTGCGGCGATTCGCCGTGCGCTTGAAGAAGACCTGCGGTACGGCCCCGACGTCACCACGGAGGCGACTGTGCCTGTCGGTGCGACCACGACCGCAGCGCTGGTCAGCAGGGAAGCGGGGGTCATAGCGGGGATCGACGTGGCCCTGCTCGTTCTGGACGAGGTTCTGGGCATGGGCGGGTACCGGGTACTGGATCGCGTGCCGGACGGAGACCGTGTCGATCCCGGGGCGGTGGCGTTGCGGTTTCACGGTGATACCAGGGCGATCCTGACAGCGGAACGGACCATGCTGAACCTGGTGTGCCACTTGTCCGG
>JAVHWG010000016.1:0-5490 GCA_032159965.1 Mycobacterium sp. | reverse complement strand
AGCAGCAGATCCAGGACGAGTTGTTCGTCGTCGACGATCTCGTGCACCTCGGGATCGAGCCGTGGGAACGTGTAGAGGGCTCCGGCGGGTTTGACGCACGACACCCCGGGAATCTCGTTGAGCTTGGACCAGGCAACGTCGCGCTGCTCGAGCAGCCGCCCACCCGGTAGCACCAAGTCGTCGATGCTCTGATGACCGCCGAGCGCGACCTGAATGGCGTGCTGGGCAGGAACATTCGGGCACAACCGCATGTTGGCCAGCAGGTGAATGCCTTCGAGGAAGCTGCTGGCGTGTTCCTTGGGCCCCGTGATAGCCAGCCAGCCGGCCCGATAACCGGCCACCCGGTAGGCCTTCGACAGCCCGTTGAAGGTCAGGCACAACAGGTCGGGGGCAAGCGTTGCCATGCTGATGTGCTCGGCATCGTCGTAAAGGATCTTGTCGTAGATCTCGTCAGCGAGCAGCAGCAGCTGATGCTTGCGCGCCAAATCGGCCATCTGCGTGAGGACTTCACGACCGTAGACAGCGCCGGTGGGGTTGTTCGGGTTGATGACCACCAGCGCCTTGGTGCGGTCGGTGATCTTGGACTCGATGTCGGCGATGTCGGGCTGCCAGTTCTGCGTCTCGTCGCACAGGTAGTGCACCGGGGTGCCGCCGGCCAGCGACGTGCATGCGGTCCACAGCGGGTAGTCGGGCGCGGGGATGAGCACCTGGTCGCCGTTGTCGAGCAACGCCTGCAGCGTCATCGTGATGAGCTCGGACACCCCATTGCCGATGTACACATCGTCGACGTCGAAGCGCGGGAAGCCGTCGACGAGCTCGTATCGGGTGACGACCGCACGCCGAGCCGGGATGATGCCCTTGGAGTCTGAGTAACCCTGCGAGTAGGGCAGGGCCTGGATCATGTCGCGCATGATCACGTCGGGTGCCTCGAAGCCGAACGGCGCCGGGTTGCCGATGTTCAGCTTGAGGATGCGATGGCCCTCGGCCTCCAGCCGCGACGCGTGCTCGTGCACCGGTCCGCGGATCTCGTAGAGGACGTCCTGCAGCTTGGTCGACTGCGTGAACGTGCGCTGCCGAGGGTGATGGCTAGTGCCATGCCATGGCAGCTGGTGGGTGGTCACGGACTCAATGGTGCCACCGATGTCCAACGAAATTAGCGTCCGGCCGGGGTCGCCGCCGAATCGTGACGTTGACAGTGTCACAATGACACTGTCACAATGGAGTCGTGACGGACACGGTCCAATGGACGCTCGACGAGCTGGTGCGACGGGTGTCGGCAGCACTGGCTGATCCCGCGTACCCGGGGGCGCCCAACGGCCGAGTGCGGGATCTGCCTGATCGGCGCGTGATCCGGTGGTACACCACCATCGGCCTGGTCGACCGACCGCTCATGCAGGGGCGCACGGCGTTGTACGGAATGCGGCAGCTGGTGCAGATCGTCGCCGTCAAACGACTTCAGGCCGAAGGTCGCTCCCTCGCCGATATCCAGGGTCAACTGGCCGGTGCGTCGGACGACATGCTGCGCCGCGTCGCCGCCATCGGTGATTTCGGCGCGCAAAGCGACGCTCAGCGGCCGTCCGCGCGCCCAAATCGCGGTCGGTTCTGGGCCGACGCGCCTGCTCCGGCCCCTACGGAGCCGGCGCAACCCGGTGGCGACGGCCCTGACAGTGTCAGCACGCTGACCGTGGTACGCCTCCCCGGTGGGGTGTTGATCCTGCTGCCTGGCAGCCCCGGTGCTGACGACGTCCCCGCGATACAGGCGGCCGCCGAGCCGCTCCTCGACCTGCTGGCCGACCGCGGCCTGCTTCTCCTCAATGAAGGGAATCCCTCATGACCATCCGCGTGAAACCGATGTCTGACGCCGAGAAGAGCGGTGTTCCCGCTAACGACGTTGCCGGGTTGGGCGCGCTGCGCACCGAGCGCGGCAACTTGCCGCTCGACCGCATCGACGTAGCGGCGCAGATCACGGGACTGACCAGTCAGGTCGAGCTGACGCAGGACTTCGTCAACGTCTTCGACGTCCCTCTGGAAGCCAGCTATGTGTTCCCGCTTCCCGACCGCGCCGCTGTGACGCGGATGCGGATGACAGCCGACGGGCGGATCGTCGAGGCCGAGCTGCAAGAGCGGGAGGCCGCGCGGCAGGCCTACGACGAGGCCGTCGCGTCCGGCCGGCGTGCCAGCATTGCCGAGGAAGAGCGCCCCGACGTCTTCACCATGCGCGTCGGCAACATCATGCCGGGCGAAAGGGTAAGCGTCGCAATAACACTCGTCTCTCCGTTGAGCTACGAGGACGGCGAAGCGACGTTCCGATTCCCGCTCGTGGTGGCGCCGCGGTACATCCCGGGCACTGCGCTCACGGACACGCCGGTCGGCGACGGTTACGCCGACGACACCGACGCCGTGCCCGACGCGTCGCGCATCACGCCGCCTGTGCTGCTGCCGGGATTCCCCAACCCGGTGCGACTGTCCATCGACCTCGGCATCGACCCCGCCGGACTGAACTTGTCAGAGGTCCGATCGAGCCTGCACACGGTGTCCACCGATGACGGCCGCGTGCGGGTGCACCCCGGAGAGCGGGCCAATCGTGACTTCGTGCTGCGGTTGCGCTACGGCGCTGAGGATCTCACCGACTCGCTGCTGCTGGTACCCGACGAGGGCCGCGACGAGGGAACGTACCAACTCACGGTGCTGCCGCCCGCGTCCAGCGCGCCGCCGCGACCTCGGGACGTGGTGCTGGTGTTGGACCGCTCCGGCAGCATGGGCGGCTGGAAGATGGTGGCCGCCCGCCGTGCGGCCGCTCGTATCGTCGACAGTCTCACCGGCGCCGACCGATTCGCGTTACTCACGTTCGACGACCGGGTCGACAGCCCGCAAGGCCTGCCCAGCGGATTGACCGAAGCGACTGACCGGCACCGCTACCGCGCGGTCGAGCACCTCGCACGCGTAAACGCCCGTGGCGGCACCGAGTTGTTGACCCCCCTGCGGCAAGCACTCGCTCTTTTGCGCGGGGCGCAGGGCCGCGACGCGACGATCGTGCTTGTCACCGACGGCCAGGTCGGCAACGACGAACAGATCCTGCGCGAGCTCGGCAGCGATCTGCAGGGGGTACGAATGCATACGGTCGGCATCGACCAGGCGGTGAACGCGGGATTCCTGGGACGCCTCGCCGGGGCGGGCGGCGGCCGTTGTGAACTGGTCGAAAGCGAGGACCGCCTCGACGAGGCGATGGATGCGATCCACCGGCGTATCGGTGCCCCGCTTGTGCGCGGGCTGGAATTGCACGCCGACGGGTTGTCGGTCATCACGGACACTGCAAGCCCCGCCCGAGTGCCTGACCTGTTTCCCGGGGTGCCTCTGGTGATTGCCGGCCGGTACCGAGGGCCCGCCGCCGGCGCTTTGCAGTTGCGGGGCACCACACGCGACGGAAACGACTGGTCAGTGTCGGTCACCGGGCAACGAACGGAGGCCCCTGCGCTGACGGCGCAGTGGGCGCGCGCTCATGTGCGCGACCTCGAGGACCGGTATGCGTCGGCGCCGGCATGGGGTGGTGGCGATCCGGCCGGTGACATCGAGAAGCGAATTGTCAACGCGTCGTTACGGTTCGGCGTGCTGTGCCGGTTCACGGCCTACGTTGCAGTCGACCCTAGGGTCGTCAGCGAGACCGGGGGTCTGCACCGAGTGATCCAACCCGTGGAACCGCCCGCGGGATGGGACATGATGGATTCGGCGCAGGCGTTCACAGGTGGCTTCCCCGCGCCGCCCATGCCGCCGGGGTACGGGCAAACCTCGCCGGTGTACGCGGCGCCTCAGCAGTTCGCCGCGCCGTCTGCAATGGCGCCGTCCCGGCGAGCTGTCAGGGGACGGCCTGCGAGACCGTCGCGCGGCGGCGCCCCAAGCGGTCCGCTGGAGAATCCGGAGCTGATTGCCGCGAGGGAACTGGCCCGCGTGGAGGCCGGCCGTCTACGGACGGTCGGCCGGCTCGCTGATTTCGAGCGACAGGAGCTGCTCGCAGATCTGGCGAGCAGGTTGGAGGCGCTCATCCGGCACCTGGCCGCCGCGGGTGTGCCACCAGCTGCGTTCTCGCCGCTGACAGCACTGGTCGCCGCTGTGAAAACAGGCGCACCCGTCGACACCTTATGGGACCAAGTGCTGCAATTATTGGACGATTTCGCGGCGGCGGCGGGTGCGTCGGAGACGAAGCGGCGAGCATTCTGGAAGCGCGGCTGAGGGGGGAACGCGGGAGAGCCCTGACGGGTGTTCTGTGACGCACCTGTGATGGTTTCGTGACATTTGGCCTCGTCCCCTCGTATTCTGCTTGGCGTGGGACGGCACGCGTTAGCCAGAGAACGGCGGATGACGTCAATGCCGCTGGTCGCGGGCGTTGCCCTGGCCGCTGCGTTCTTTTCCGTCGGAGGCGACGCCCAATCGCGTGGCACTGGCGTTGACGCGCGCGCGGCCGCGGTCGAGCCCGAGGCGGGCCACGTGGAGCTCGTCGCCCTGCCGCCGATCGTGTCTCGGATGTCGACCGCCAGTTCGGCTCCTGTACAGCTCGCCTCGAAATCGAAGGCTGAGACCGTGTTGCCGGTGGGCATTGCTCCAGAGAGTGGACTGCAGGTCAAGACCATTCTCGCGTCTCGCACCATCAGTGCGGTGTTCCCGGAAATCCACGAGATCGGAGGCGTCCGCCCCGATGCGCTGCGGTGGCATCCGGACGGCTTGGCGCTCGACGTGATGATCCCTAGTCCCGGGACCGCCGAGGGGATCGCGCTCGGAAACCAGATCGTCGGGTTTGCGTTGAACAACGCGGATCGGTTAGGGCTGCAGGATGTCATCTGGCGCGGCGTGTACTACACGCCCGGCGGCGCGCAATCAGGCAACTACGGTCACTTCGACCACGTGCACATCACGACGATCGGCGGCGGCTACCCCGCAGGCGACGAGAAGTATCTTTTTTAGGCCGCAAGCCCGTCGTCAGCGTTTACCCGGCGGCTTGGCGCCGCGAACGATGCCGAGCCCCTTCACCGGAGGGCCTGACGCACTGCCGTCGCCGTCGGCCGGGGCGGACTGCTCGGGTGTCGTCGGTTCTGGGGTGGACTCCGGCTGTGCGGCTTCGCTCTTGGGCTCTTCCGGTTTGGGTTGCGCAGGGGCACTTGCCTTCTTCGCCCCCGGTCGTTTGGCGCCTGCGGCGAGGCCGAGGCCCTTCACAGGCGCAGGCTCGGTCTTCGCCTCGTCAGGAGCGGCGTTCGGCGGCTGAACGACTTCAGTCGGGGGCGCCTCCGTCTCTGCCGTGGCCTCAGCCTTCGGTTCTGGTGCGGCTGCCTTTTTCGCGCCGGGCCGCTTGGCACCGGACGCCATCCCCAGCCCCTTGACCGGAGCTGCCTTGGTGGGTGCCTCCGCAGTGGGTGCCGCAGAAGCGGCGGGCGCAGCTTTCTTCGCGCCGGGCCGCTTCGCGCCCCCCGCGATTCCCAGCCCCTTGACCGGCTTCGCCTC
>JAVHWG010000617.1:0-3809 GCA_032159965.1 Mycobacterium sp. | reverse complement strand
AAACGCGGTCAGACACCCGGAAGATCGCCTCGCTGCAGCCTTTCGGACTCGACGGTCGGCTGCCGCTGCCGCGGGTCACCGCTGACACCCCGCTGGAAGGCCGACTGAAATATCTCGCCAAGTACGAGGAGGTCCTCGTCGGGGTGCTCACCATGTTGGCCCAGAGCGCACCTGTCGCCGAGGGAGTGACCACCAGAACCACGTCGATCACGGGCGACGACGGGAACGACATCGCGCTGTACATCACCACGCCGTCTGGCGCGCCGTCGACGCTGCCGTGCATCGTCCACCTTCATGGCGGCGGGATGGCGTTCGGCAGCGCGGCGGATCTGGGCTATGTCCGGTGGCGCGATAATCTCGCCGCCACCGGACTCGTCATCGTCGGCGTCGAATTCCGCAACAGCGGAGGCAAATTGGGGCCCCACCCCTACCCCGCGGGGGTCAACGACTGCGCAGCAGCCACGCGTTGGGCCGCAGCGCATCTCAGCGATTTGGGGGCGTCGCACATCGTCTTGTCAGGCGAGTCGGGCGGCGGCAATCTGACGCTTGCCGTCACACACAAAGCCAAGCGGGAGGGCTGGCTGCACGAGATCGCAGGCGCGTATGCGCATTGTCCGTACATCTCGGGCCGGTACCTCGAGCAACCCGACGCACTGCCGTCCCTCAAGGAGAACGACGGTTACATCTTCAACGGCGTGGAGATGGCGTTGAACGTGGCGATGTACGACCCCGACGGCACACACGCCGACGACCCAGCGTGCTGGCCGTGGACCGCGACAGAGGCCGACGTCAAAGACATGCCCCCGCACGTGATCTCGGTCAACGAACTCGATCCGCTGCGGGATGACGGTCTTGGGTACTACCGCACGCTCGTGCGGGCGGGAGTCCCGACGATCGGCCGGATTCTCCCCGGGCTCTGCCACGCGGGCGAGATGATGTGCGTAGCCACGATGCCGCATGTCTACATGGCGACCGTGCGGGATATCAGCGGCTTCGCGCACTCCCTCGCCTGAGGGGTATACCGACTACTTGTTCTGGTCGATGAGGTCGAACACCTGCAGCGCCTGCTGGAACGGCTTCGGCGTGACGCCGACGTCGACGCCGAGAGGATGGTCGAGCCAGTAGATGATGAACAGCAGCAAGCCGAGCAGGATCGCGATCGCGCTCGACAGGATCATGTGACCGACATTGTGATTCAGCCGCATGAAGCCGGTGAGTGCCACCAGCACGACGCCGCCGAAGATCAGCCCACCCCACAACACCGCAGGTATCCGGGCCTCAGCGTCCAGCACACGCTGGTTGCGGTCGTTGGCCAAAACCGTTAGTTGGCTGAGGAATTGACTGTTGACGGGATTAGACGACGCATCAGGCGCACGGCCGACCAGACGGTACATCTCGCTGATCGCGGGACGTGCGTCCGCACCGAGGGCGTTGCTGTCCCCGCTCTGCCAATCCTGGCTTGCGGCGGCCGTCGCATACGTGCGCAACTGCCCTCGCAGTTGTGAGCGTTCCGGATCAGGCATCGCAACCGTCTGCCGATACATGGTCGTCAGGGTGGACGCCTCGTGGGCGACGTTCGCTTTGGCGGAGGAGAACTGTTCCCACGACACCACGACGGTGAACCCCAGCAGGGCGCCGAACACCAGGCCGACGACCGTCAGAAATGGGGACAGCGTCGAATTATGTTGCGGGCCAACAGATTCGTCCAGTATGCGATCGGCTATCAAGACGCTGCCGATCGCCACGGCCACAGCGATGACGATGACCAAGACGAGCATCACGACATGGCCGAACAGACCGACCTGGCTGATGGAGGTCATCAGACGGCAATCGCCGGCAAAATCGCCTACGCGTCCGCGAAGTTCCGCGTCACCGACGGGTCCACCGGGATGCCCGGGCCTGTCGTCGTCGACACGGTGACCTTCTTCAGGTAGCGGCCCTTCGACGCGCTCGGCTTGGCCCGCAGCACCTCGTCCAGCGCCGCGCCGTAGTTCTCGATGAGCTTCTCCTCGTCGAACGACGCCTTGCCGATGACCATGTGCAGGTTCGCCTGCTTGTCGATGCGGAAGTTAATCTTGCCGCCCTTGATGTCGTTGACGGCCTTCGTGATGTCAGGTGTCACGGTGCCGGTCTTCGGGTTCGGCATCAGGCCGCGCGGGCCCAGAATCCGGGCTACGCGACCGACTTTCGCCATCTGGTCGGGCGTGGCGATCGCGGCGTCGAAGTCCAGGAAGCCGCCCTGGATCTTCTCGATCAGGTCGTCACTGCCCACGATGTCGGCACCCGCGGCCTCCGCCTCAGCGGCTTTGTCGCCGACGGCGAACACCGCGACGCGAGCCGTCTTGCCGGTGCCGTTGGGCAGGTTGACCGTGCCGCGAACCATCTGGTCGGCCTTGCGGGGGTCGACACCGAGCCGGATCGCGACCTCGACGGTGGCGTCCTGATTCTTCGACGACGTTTCCTTGGCCAGCTTCACCGCTTCCAGCGGCGAGTACAGATTGTCGCGGTGCACCTTCTCGGCGGCTGCCAGATATGCCTTACTCTTCTTGCTCATTCGTACATTCCAATCACTTGTTGGTTGTGGTCAGTCAGGCCGAAGCTGGCCCTCCCACGAGTTCCGAGGATGCCTATGTTGAGTTATTCGACGGTGATGCCCATCGACCGGGCGGTGCCGGCGATGATCTTGGCGGCGGCGTCGACGTCGTTGGCGTTGAGGTCTTCCTTCTTGGTCTCGGCGATCTCGCGCACCTGATCCCAGGTCACCTTGGCAACCTTGGTCTTGTGCGGCTCGGCCGAACCCTTGTCGACGCGAGCCGCCTTGAGCAGCAGCCGCGCGGCGGGCGGAGTCTTCAACTTGAAGTCGAAGCTGCGGTCCTCGTAGACCGTGATCTCGACGGGCACGACGTTGCCACGCTGCGACTCGGTCGCCGCGTTGTACGCCTTGCAGAACTCCATGATGTTGACGCCGTGCTGGCCGAGCGCAGGACCCACCGGCGGGGCGGGGTTGGCCGCACCGGCCTGGATCTGAAGCTTGATCAGCCCGGTGACCTTCTTCTTCGGGGGCATTTCTCGTTCTCTCTCCTTTTTCTCGCGGTTTCGGCGCGCTTACCTACGCTGAGCGCAGGCATGCGCGCCAAAATCGCTCTTTAAATCTTGGCGACCTGGGTGAAGGTCAATTCGACGGGAGTCTCGCGGCCGAAGATCGACACCAGGACCTTGAGCTTCTGCTGTTCGGCGTTGACCTCGCTGATCGAGGCGGGCAACGTCGCGAACGGGCCATCCATCACGGTCACGGATTCGCCGACCTCGAAGTCAACCTCGATCGGGGTGCGTTCAATTCCACCGCTCTCGGCGGCTGCGGCACCCGCGGTGGCCTTCGCGGCCTTCTTCGCGGCGCCCTGCGGCAGCAGGAACTTCACCACGTCGTCGAGCGTGAGCGGCGACGGCCGTGAGGTGGCGCCGACGAAGCCGGTGACGCCCGGCGTGTTGCGCACGGCGGACCACGAGTCGTCGGTGAGGTCCATCCGGACCAGGATGTAGCCGGGCAGGACCTTGCGGTTGACCTGTTTGCGCTGACCGTTCTTGATTTCGGTGACCTCTTCGGTGGGCACCTCCACCTGGAAGATGTAGTCGCCGACGTCGAGGTTCTGCACGCGCGTCTCGAGGTTGGCTTTCACCTTGTTCTCATAGCCTGCGTAGGAGTGGATGACGTACCACTCGCCGGGCCGGGCCTTCAGGTCCGCCTTGAGTGCGACCGCTGGGTCCTGCTCCGAATCCTCTTCGGGCACGGGCTCTTCGGCCACTGGGTC
>JAVHWG010000585.1:0-3234 GCA_032159965.1 Mycobacterium sp. | reverse complement strand
CACCCCGTCGGAGAAGGTGGCCGCCGCGGTCAGCAAAGCCGGCGGGCTGGGCGTACTCGGCTGCGTGAGGTTCAACGACGCCGACGATCTGGAAACCGTTCTGCAGTGGATGGATGAGAACACCGACGGAAAGCCGTACGGCGTCGACATCGTGATGCCGGCGAAGGTACCGACCGAAGGCACGGCCGTCGACATCAACAAGCTGATCCCGCAGCACCACCGGGACTTCATCAGCAAGACGTTGGCCGATCTCGGCGTGCCACCGCTGCCTGACGACGAGCAACGGTCGGAAGGCGTTCTGGGATGGCTGCATTCGGTCGCCCGTTCCCATGTTGAGGTGGCTCTCAAGCATCCGATCAAGCTGATCGCCAACGCGTTGGGCTCGCCGCCAAAGGACGTCATCGATCAGGCTCATGCGGTAGGTGTGCCCGTGGCGGCGTTGGCGGGAAGCGCCAAGCACGCGCAGCGCCACGTCGACAACGGTGTCGACATCGTCGTCGCGCAAGGACATGAGGCCGGTGGCCATACCGGTGAGATCGGGTCTGTGGTGCTGTGGCCGGAAATCGTTGACGCTGTTGACGGTAAGGCGGCAGTTCTCGCGGCCGGCGGCATCGGGACGGGGCGTCAGGTCGCTGCGGCACTGGCGCTCGGCGCGTCGGGCGTCTGGATGGGCTCGGCGTTCTTGACTGCGGCTGAGTACGACCTCGGGCACCGGACCGAGGCCGGCACGTCGGTGATCCAGCAGGCGCTGCTCGGCGCGACGTCGAGTGACACCGTGCGGCGCCGGATCTACACCGGCAAGCCCGCGCGACTGTTGAAGAGCCGGTGGACGGACGCCTGGGATGCCCCCGACGCACCCGAGCCGCTGCCGATGCCCTTGCAGAACATCCTCGTCAGCGAGGCGCACCAACGGATGAGCGAGTCGACCGATCCCTCCGCCGTCGCGATGCCAGTGGGCCAGATCGTGGGGCGGATGAACGAAATCCGGCCGGTCGCAGACATTATCGAGGAACTGGTCAGCGGATTCGAGGACGCCACCCGACGACTCGACGACATCGCCGGACGGTAGTAGCTGTCCGATTTGTTCACGACGGCGGATCGCGCAGGCCTAACGTGGGGCGCATGAGTATTGAAGTCAACGCCGTGGTGGTGGAAATCGTCGCCAGGGATCTGGCCCGGTCATTGGCGTTCTACGCGTTGCTCGGGCTGCCGGTACCAGAGACCGACGGCCCGCACGTCGAAATACAGTTGCCCGGTGGCAACAAGCTGGCATTCGACGTCGAGGAGACGATTGCGGGCATGCATCCAGGCTGGACGCCCCCGGAGTCGGCCGGGCGCGTGGCACTCGCGTTCGGGGTCGGCTCACCTGCGGCGGTCGACGAGCTGTTCGGTCGCCTGACCGGGGCGGGTCACCAAGGCACGCTTCAGCCTTTCGACGCGCCGTGGGGTCAGCGTTATGCGACCGTCATCGATCCCGACGGCACGACCGTCGACCTCTTCGCACCGCTGACGAACTGATTCAGCGGCACCCCTGCGAGCGTGCGCACCTGCCGCCGCGTCCGTCGAAACTGCTCACAGATCGCGATTCCCGGCGAATTAACGATCTGTCAGCAGTTTCGGCGCTAGCGGGGGATCCCGAACACCGGGTCGTCACAGTCGGTGGCCTCGGCTGCCAACAGCCGCTTGATCACCTTGAACGACTCGGTGCGCGGCAGGTTGTCACCGATCCGCACGAACGACGGCCACTGCTTCGGCCCGAGGTCGGGCTGTGCGGCGAGAAACTCACGGAACGCACCGACGTCGAAGGATGCGCCGTCCGCGAGCACCAGCGCGGCCATCACCTGATCGCCGACGTCCGGCGCCGGTATCCCGTACACCGCGACCTCGATCACGTCGGGATGACGCAGCAGCACCCGCTCGATCGGCGCCGCGCCGAGGTTCTCTCCGTCCACGCGCATCCAGTCGCCCAGTCGCCCAGCGAAGTAGGCGTAGCCGTTCTCGTCGCGATACGCGAGATCCCCACTGTGGTACACGCCACCTGCCATCCGCTCGGCGTCGGCCGCGGGGTCGTTGTAGTACCCCTCGAAACGCCCTGGGCCGGATGCGTTGACCAGTTCGCCCGTCACCCCCGGCGGGCAGGGCTCGCCGGTCTGGACGTCGATGATCTGAGTCCCTTCGGGCAGCGGGCCCAGCGACCCCTGCGGAGTGTCCGGTGTTCGTCCGATCGCTACTCCGCCTTCGGTGGAACCGAATCCGTCGACGACGACGGTGCCGAAACGTTCGGCAAACCGGTCGATGTCGTCTGGTGCCCCCTCGTTTCCGTAGACCGCCCTCAGCGGGTTGTCGGCGTCGTCCGGCCGTTCCGGGGTGGCCAGCACGTACGAAAGCGGCTTCCCGACGTAGTTCGCGTACGTCGCACCGTAGCGACGGACGTCAGGCAGAAACTGCGACGCGGAAAACTTGCGTCGCAACACCATTGAGCCCCTGCACGCCAACGACACCGCCCAGCCCACCAGCACGGCGTTCGAGTGGAACAGTGGCATCGACACGTAGCAGATGTCGTCGCTTCCCAGCGAAAAGCGCTCGGCCATCATCACCCCGGCGATTGCGACCTTGCCGTGGCTGCAGATCACCGCCTTCGGGTCACCGCTGGTTCCAGATGTGTAGATCAACATGAAGGTGTCCAGTGGACCTGCTTCGCGGGCGATCGCCGGCGTGTCGGTGTGCTCGCCGACCTCGGCCGCCCACTGCGGCGAATCGACGTCGATGTGGTCGATGTCGCCGACCACTGCGGCCGACGCCGAATCGGCAAGCACCATTTGGCAATCGGCGTGCCGGACATCACGTTCCAATGCAGCGCCGCGGCGAATGGGGTTCAGGCCAACGGGCACGATCCCGGTCAGGCCGGCAGCGATGAGCAGCGACGAGAAGAACGGGGTGTTCTGCAGCAGGACCCCGACATGCGGCGGCTTGGAAGGATCCATGCGGGCGCGCAGCGCCGCCGCAACGGCGGCACCCTGCCGAATGTGGTCGCGCCAGCTGGTGAACGAGTCCTCGAACAAGACCCCGCGGTCGTCAACGTCGACAAGCGGTGTGATCAGCGAGGTTACGGTGGGAAGGTCGTTCCCCGATGCCGGGTTCAAGCCGGTGTGTCAGCCAGTTCCCGGCCGATGCGCAGCAGCTGTCCGGTGGCGCCGCCCACCGCGAACTCCGACTGCTTGGCGGCGAGGAAGT
>JAVHWG010000502.1:0-13972 GCA_032159965.1 Mycobacterium sp. | reverse complement strand
CTATGAATTCGGCGATTTCGTCGTCTGGCGCCAGCAGTACGCGCACGTCGTTCCCCGTCTGCACCATCACGTCGGTGAAGGCGCCGAACGGGGACTGCGCCCATACGCCGATCACGATCCGCACACCCGCGCTGGTCCCGAGGCCGGCGATCTGACCGGTGAAGCGGTATCTCATGCGCGGGTGCCGTCGACGTAGACAGTGCGCGGGGCGATTTCGGAGGCCGGGCGGCCGTAGCTCTGCATCATCTCCCGGGACTCGATCGACGACACCTGCCACTCGTGTTGGGTGAGCCAGGTTCCGACGTCGGTGCGATCTTCGATGTACCACAGGTCGCTGACGTCGGACGTCCCGTCAGCAGACGTCCCGGCCTGCTCGTGCAATCGCCGCATCTGCTCGCGGCGCGCGGCAAGGTACTCGGGATCGAAGAAACCCCGCCCGAACGCTTCCACAGCGATGCGGCTGCCTGCGGCGCAAAGCCCGTCGACCCGCTCGAAGAGCAGGTCCTGACCAGCGGCAGGAAGGTAGGGCAGCAACCCCTCGGCCGACCACACCGATGGCTGACTCGCGTCAAAGCCAGCTTCGCGCAACGCCTTCGGCCAATCCTGGCGCAGGTCGACGCCGACCGGCACGTACCGACTTGCTGTCGATCCGACGCCGTGCTCGTTCAGTGTTTCTACCTTGAACCGCAGCACCTCGGGCTGGTCGATCTCGTAGATCGTTGTGCCGTCGGCCCACTCCAACCGAAAGGCACGCGCGTCGAGCCCGGCGGCAAGGATGACGGCCTGCCGGATGCCTGTCGATGCCGCGCTGCTGAAGACGTCGTCGAACCAGCGGGTGCGGCACGCCGCGTAGTCACCGATGCTCTTTATCCGCTCGGCGACCGCGCCAGCGGGAAGGCTCCAACCCAGTCCGGCTGCCGCGTCGATGAACAGTTGTGCACACGGGTCGTCGAAGAGCCGGTCCGCGCGTCGCATCTCGGCTGCCCTGGCAAGTGCCACGCCGAGCGCGGTCGCCCCGACACTCTGGGTGACGCCCCAACTGTCGTCATGCGTTCTCGCCACGCGTCACCTCCAGGTCCTCGGCCAACTGGTCCTCAATGAGAAGGTCGTCGCGAACGCCGTGCTCGTAGTACGCCATCCGACCGACGCGGTTGGCGATCACCGGTGCGGTGATCACCGTGAATATGGCTGCGAGCAGGATCATTCCGAAGTCGACGTTGCCGCGCAGTCGCACCGCCGCGCCTGCGAGTACCAGCAACAGGCCGAGCACCTGGGGCTTTGTCGCGGCCTGCATGCGCGACAGAGTGTCCGGAAAACGGACGACGCCGATCGACGCGGTCAGTGCCAACACCGAGCCGCCGATCACCAGCGTCCCCGAGACCACATCCGTCATACTCACGGCCGCTCCTCCTCGCGTCCCATATCGGGTACCCGGAACCGGGCGACGCTGACCGAACCGACGAAGCTGATCAGCGACAGCGCGGTGATCGCGTACACGACCGTGGAGTCCAGGCTGAATGCTGCCCACGTACCGAGCCCGCACATTGCCACGGCGACCAGGGTATCGAGAGCCACCAGTCGATCCAATGTGCCGGGGCCGGCAAGGATTCGGAACATTGTCAGCGCTGCGGCGGCGATCAGCATGACGGCCGCGACAACCCACACCACAATCACGTCTGCCTCCAGTCCGTTTGACGTTCGAATGTCCTGTGCAAGAGGTGCTCGAGAGCAGCCATCTCGTGGTAGAAGCGGTTGACCGTGCGCGACGAGCCGACGTCGAGCACGTGCACGTAGAGCACCCGCTCAAGGCTGTCGATCTCTAGCACCATTGATCCGGGCGTCAGGTTGATCGCGTGAATCCCCAGCGCCAGAACGAGATCCGACTTCACGCCAAACGGGACCCGCAGCACCGCGGACTGCGGCGGAGGACCAGGTTTGATCGCCAGCCATGCCACCTGGACGCTGGACAGCACCAGGCTCCACCCGACGACGGCAACGAGCTTCACCAACGAGAGGGGATGCAGCCGGCCTTCCACCGGAACCACCGGCAGCGGAAGCAGCAGTGTGATCAGCAACGCGACCGCGAGCCCGCTGAGTATGTTGGCGGCAGACACGTTGCCCCACAGCATAATCCATACGAAGACCAACCAGCACACTGCCCAGACGCGCAGCGCCCACCGACGTGTCATTTCCCGAGCACCGCCGTGACGTACTGCTGGCGGTCGAGCACTTCGGACGCGGCACGGTCGGCGTATGAGAAGATCGGCCCTGCCAGCACAGTGAGCGTGATGCCGACGATCATGAGCGCCGCCGTCGGCACGAGCATGCCGACCGGCATCCGTCCGACGTCGTCGCGGTCGATGAACGCGATGTCCTCACCCGGATCCACGAGAAGCACTGACGGTGCGGCACTGGACAATTCGCCCTCGGGAGCGTCCGCGCGCGGTCGCCAGAACGCCTTGCTGTACATCCGTGCGACGACGTACAGGGTCAGCAGGCTTGTGGTGACGCTGCCGCCCACCAGAATCCAGGCCAGTATCGATCCGTCGGCGGCGCCGGCCTGCAACAGCGCCACCTTGCCGAGGAATCCGGAAAAGGGCGGAATCCCGCCGAGGTTGAGTGCGGGCAGTAGGAACAGAAACGCGAGCAACGGGCTCGCGGTCCCCAGGCCGCCTAGTCTGCGCAGCGTAGACGCACCCGCCTGGCGTTCGATCAGACCCGCCACCAGGAATAGCGTGGTCTGGACGATGATGTGATGCGCGACGTAATAGATCGCGCCCGCCATCCCGGGCCGGGTCGCCAACGCAATCCCGAACACCATGTACCCGATGTGGCTCACGAGCGTGAACGACAGCAGCCGCTTGATATCGGTCTGTGCGATCGCGCCGAGGATGCCGACGAACATCGTCAGGAGCGCGGCGACGAGGAGAACGGAATCCATTCCACCGCTGGGAAACAACAGCGAATGGGCCCGGATGATCGCATAGACACCGACTTTCGTCAGTAACCCGGCGAAGACTGCCGTCACCGGTGCGGGTGCGGTGGGGTAGGAGTCCGGCAACCAGGTGGAGAGCGGGAACACCGCGGCCTTGATGCCGAACGCGACCAGCAGCACCGCGAACAGCGCGCTACGCGTGCCGGCTGCGACATGGTCCAGCCGCACCGCGAGTTGGGCCATGTTCAATGTGCCTGTGGCGGCGTAGATCAGCGCGATTCCGATGAGGAACAACAGCGACGACACGAGTGAGACCATCACGTAGGCGATGCCCGCACGCACGCGATCCGCGCTGGCACCGATGGTGAGCAAGACAAAGCTCGCGGTGAGCAGGACCTCGAATCCGACGAAGAGGTTGAAAAGGTCACCGGCCAGAAACGCATCACACACGCCGGCCGAGAGCACCAGATAGGTGGGCAGAAAGATCGACACCGGCTGGCGTTCGTCGCCGTCGCGAATACCCTGTCCGATCGCGTAGAGGACCACTGCCAGCAGCACGATCGACGAGACGACCATCATCAGCGCGGATAGCCGATCGACGACGAGCGTAATGCCCAGCGGCCCCAGTCCGGGCACGCTGGGACCCCAGCCGCCCACGTCGACGGCGATCATGCCGTGCCGGTCGACCAAGTAGATCAGCGCCGCGCAGACCACGACGACCGTCGTCAGCGTCGCCAGCGTGATCGCCCGCTGGAGTCGGGGGCGACGGCCGACGATCATCGTCACGGCAGCACCGCCCGCCGGGAGCAGTACCGGCAGCGGAGCCAGGGCAGACGCGAGAGTCACGGCAGCGCGTCGATTTCGGCCGGCGCGTCAGGGTCGAGTTCCGGTTTGGGGTGTACGACGTCGGCATCGTCGTCGGCATCGTCCTCGGTCCGGTGGGACACCCGCGCGTCCTCGGGGTCGTCGCCGACTTCCTCTGCGGTGGTGAGCCGGTAGGAACGGTAGGCCAATGACAACACGAAGGCCGCGACTCCCATCGTGATCACGATCGCGGTCAGGATCATGCCCTGCACCAATGGATCCGCGGTGGTGGTGCGTCCAGCGCTGGTCCGGTCGTCGACCGGCGGGTTGCCCGACGGGCCGCCGACGGTCAGGATGAGAAGATTGACGGCGTTGCCGATCAGCAATGCGCCCAACAACATTCGGGTCAGGTTGCGTTCCAGGAGCAAATAGACGCCACAACTGGTGAGCACGCCGATCAGGACCAGTGGCACGAGGGGAGTGGTCATCGGAACGCCTTCGCAGTGGAGTCTGCGGACTGCGGCGGAACTTCTTCGTCGAGCCGGGCCCCCAGACTGCGCAACACGTCGAGGACCAGTCCCACCACGATCAGGTACACGCCGAGGTCGAAGAACAGCGCGGTGACGAATTTGACGTGACCCAGCACCGGCACGTCGACCTCGATCAGTGCCGACGACAACACCGGTGCGCCCAGCAGCAGTGACGCCACTGCGGTGCTGGCGGACAGGCCGAGCCCGACGCCCAGCACTTTGCCGGCGTCCAGCGGCAACGTCTCGCCGAGCTCGTAGCGCCCGCCCGCCAGGTAGCGGAGCACGAGCGCCAGCCCGGCAGTCAGCCCTCCAGCGAACCCGCCGCCCGGCGTGTTGTGGCCAGTGAAGAAGAAGTACACCGAAAGCACCATGATCAGGGGGAAGATCACGCGCGTGGCGACCTCGAGCACCAGCGAGCGGTGACGAGGGTCGCGCAGCTCGCTGCCGCGGAGCCAGGTCACGTCGCTGGTCTCCAGAGCCGGGCGCGGTGCATCCGAGACTCTGGGTGCAGCGCCGAACCTTCTGTGCCGGAACACCATTGATGCAACTCCTGTTGCGGCGACCAGCAGCACCATGATCTCGCCGAGCGTGTCCCACGCGCGGATGTCCACGAGCAGGACATTGACGGTGTTCGCGCCGTGGCCACGGTCGTGTGCAGCTTCCGGCAGCAATAAGGCGATCGAGGTGCCGTTGCGCGCGGCCATCGCGAACGCGGCCAGAGCCGTCACCGCGGCGCCGACCGCGAGCGCCAGCAAGAGGCGGGGAAGCCGGTGGCGTCTGATTTTTTCGGCCGGCGCCTCCGCGGGCAGCGCCCGCAGCACGAGCACGAACACCACCAGCGTCAGCGTCTCGACGAGGAACTGCGTCAGCGCAAGATCGGGGGCGCCGTGGAACGCGAAGATCACCCCGCAGCCGTAACCCGTGACGCCGGTGAGCAACACCCCGGCCAACCGGTTGCGCATCATCGTCACCCCGACCGCGGCGGCCACGATCAGCAGGCCGACCACCAGCTGCAATGTGGAGTCCCACAAACGGAATTGGGGTCGGTCGCGAGCACCCCGCAGGAGGGCGATGACGGGCAGCAACACCAGAGTGGACAGAATCACCGCCTGGGTGGCCGGTATCGAACCGCGTTGCGTCAGGCCCGTCACCCGCAGCGAGAACACATCCGCGCCCCGGACGACGGCGTCGTAGATCCTGTCCGCGTTGCCCAATGGGACCCAGCCGATCCGCCTGCGGCGCAATCGGCGTCGCAGCAGAAAGGCCCCGGTGCCGGCGGTGAGCACCAGAGCCGACAGGGCCAGGGCCAGTCCGGGACCGTGCCAGAGCGCGAGGGTGTAGCTGTGTCCGCCCGGCACCGTATCCGCATAGTCGTCCAGGACGGAGTCGAGCCAGTGCGGTGTGAGGCCCAGGGCAAGACTGGTCGCGACCAAGATGGTCGGCGCCGCAAGGAAACTCGGTGACGGCCGGTGCATGTGAGCGACAAGCGAGCTGGGCTCGTCGGCGCCCTTGCGGGCGAACGCGCCCCACAGGAACCGCAGGCTGTAGATCGTCGTGAAAACGGATCCGAGCACGACCGCGCCCAGGACCACCGGTGCGGCGCGACCGAGTGAGGCGCTGTGCGCGAGCGTCTCGAAATCTGCCTCCTTGGCGACGAAGCCGAGGAACGGTGGCACCGCGGCCATGCTGGCCACCGCGCACGCGGCGATGACGAAGAGGGGTCTGCTCCGATGCCCCAGCCACGCCAGCCGGCGGATGTCGCGGGTGCCGGTCGTGTGGTCGATGATGCCGACGACCATGAATAGCGCTGCCTTGAACAGCGCGTGTGCGCACAAGAGCGCGAGACCGGCCAGCATCAGGTCCCCGCCGCCTGCGCCGACCATCAACGTGATGAAACCCAGCTGGCTGACGGTGCCGAACGCGAGGATGAGTTTGAGGTCGTACTCCCGGACCGCCCGCCATCCGGCCAGCAGCATGGTGCCGACGCCGAGGATCACCACGGTGGGCCGCCAGGCAACCGTGTCGGCGAAGCCGGGCGTCAGCCGTGCGACCAGATAGACGCCGGCCTTGACCATCGCGGCGGCGTGCAGGTACGCACTCACCGGCGTTGGCGCCGCCATCGCACCGGGCAGCCAGAAATGAAACGGCACCAACGCCGACTTGCTCACCGCGCCGGCGAGCACCAGCGCCAGCGCGACGTTCACGACGGTGCCGGTGGGTGGATGAGCCACCAGCTCGGACAAGAGGTACGTGCCCCCGGTCTGCCCGAGCGCGATGATGCCGACCAGCATCGCCAACCCACCGGCAGCGGTGACCAGCAGCGCCTGCATCGCGGCGCGGCGGCTGCTGACACGCTCGGCGTAGTGGCCGACGAGCAGGAACGACAGCACTGTCGTCAGCTCCCAGAAGACGTACAGCACAAGCATGTTGTCGCTGACCACCAGGCCGAACATCGCGCCGGCGAAGGCCACCAGTTTGGCGGCGAAGCTCGGGAGCCGTTGTTCTGAGTCGCCGCCGTGGTGACGGAAATAGTCCGAGCAATAAAACAACACCAGCGCACCGATGCCGAGCACCAGCACGGCCATGATCGAGGACAGCGCATCGAACCGGAGGTCGATGTTCATCGACAGCTCGGGCACCCACCGGACGTGTACGGCGCTCGGACCGCCGCGCCCCGGCCAGTTCGTCACGACCCAGACGAGCGAGGCGGCGGGCACGACCGCCAACGGATAAAACGCCATCCGGCC
The DNA here is from genome assembly GCA_032159965.1 of Mycobacterium sp. Lineage (GTDB taxonomy): Bacteria > Actinomycetota > Actinomycetes > Mycobacteriales > Mycobacteriaceae > Mycobacterium. Next base: position 6,956 of record JAVHWG010000502.1, on the reverse strand, counting down.
CCATCGGTAGACCAGGAGCGGTGCCACGACGGCCGCGGCGGCGTGGGCGAGCAGGATGGCGAGCATGGCGTTGCGCTGAGCTTACGACCCGGCCGATCAGTGGGCGGTGGCGAACTCCCGCTCGGCCAACGACTTCAGCGTGAGTAGTTGCTTGCGCATCATCACCCAGTCTCCGGCCGCCAAAGCCCGCGCGGCCAGCGACGGCATGTCGAAGAGGACGCGGGCGTGCAACCGGCAGCCGGCACCGTGGGCGCGCAATGCGTACGTCACGACGACGGCCTTTGACCGCAGCGTGATGTGCTCGTCGTCGGCGAAGGACACCAGTTCGAACAGTGTCATGAACCTCTGCCCCACGGTCAGTCGGCGCAGCGCGGTGTCCCGCTCGCGAGGGCTGCGCCTGCCGAAGTTGTCCACGAGGTCGTAGCTGTAGGGCGCTCTGCGCAACTGGCACAGCCAATCGAAGACGACGCCCGGCGGTGCATCGACGGTGATGGCGCGGTCCGCGCGCACGCTCGCGCGGGGAGCGAGTGCATCACACGCCATCGTCGTCGCGCGTTCGCTCGGCGTGGCACCCCAGTTGGCGCCGATCACGATGTCACAGCGTCCTGCGACTCGGCGGTGGAGGCGATTCGCCTGAGCCATCGCCGCACCGCGATCTGGTGGGCGCCGCTGCTGATCAGCAACGTTCGGTACACCTTGCCCGCGACGCCGGGGAACTCCGACCACGTCTGCGCGCGGACGAGGGTCCGGCGTGGCGCTGCCATCTCGTCCAGCTCGAAGACCAGCCGGTAAGTGGCGAACGGGTGCCGGCCCTTCATCGCCAATCGATCGGGCGGGGTTGCGACGTCGAGGACGAATCCGAACGGCACCGTCGACGGATCGTCGGGGTTACGGCACGTCACGCGAAGCAACGCATCCCACGTAGTCGCCTGGTCGGCGAGAACTGATATGGCATGCTCATCGATATAGGGTAATCGTTCCATATAGAAGGACCATACTAGATCGTGGCACCTCCGCGGAAGCATGAAACCGATGTGATCCTCGACGCGACCCGGGAGCTCGTGCTCGCCGCCGGCCCGCGCGCCGCGAGCGTCGCGGCAATCGCTGAAGCCAGTGGCGCGCCGGCGGGCACGTTGTATCACCGATTCGGCAATCGCGACGGCATCCTGACGGCTGCCTGGTTGCGCGCGCTCGAGCGCTTCCAGGCGCGCGTCATCGCCGCCAGTGCCGACTCGGCACTGGACACCGCCGTCGCGATGGCGGCGGCCGCGGTCCGGTTCGCCCGCGAACTACCCGAGGATGCCCGGATGCTGTTGACCATCAGGCCCGGTGACCTGCTCGACGGCGAGCCCAATGCCGCGTTTCGCGAGACCGTGGACGCGATGAACGCTCCCCTCGTGGCGAGGATCGCAGGCTTGGCGCGCGAACTCTACGGCCGCAGCACTTCTCGCAATGTCGACGCGGTGTCCAGAGCCGTCGTCGACCTGCCATATGCCGTCGTTCGCCGCCACGCTTACGACGCGCGGCTCCCGCCATGGCTGGAGTCCGACGTCTCGACGGCGGCCCGCGCGCTACTGGCCGCGCATCGGTCAGGAGAGTCTTGACATCCTGAGTTAATTCATTGCATGATGAGTTCATCAGATGATGAATTAGTGGAGGCGTGATGAACAGCAGCGACGTGATCGTCGTCGGCGCGGGTCCGACCGGGCTGATGCTGGCCTGCGAGCTCGAGATGCGCGGAGTGGCAGTGCGGCTTTTGGAGCGACGTCGCGACATTCCGAACATCACCCGTGCGTTCGGCCTGCACGCCCGGACTCTCGAGCTGCTCGACGCACGCGGACTGGCCGAGGAGATCGTGCAGCGCGGACTTCGCGTCTCCCAGATCGCCCCCGTCCCAGGGGTGGCGATGAACCTGAGCGAACTGCCCAGCCGTTACCCGATGGTCCTCATGGCGCCGCAGAGCCTCACGGAACGCACGTTGACGGCCAGGGCTAGGAAACTCGGCGTCGAAATCGTCTACGGCGCAGAGGTAGTCGGACTCGAGCAGGACGCAGGCGGCGTCACCGTGACACTGGCCGACGGCACCACCGAACGCGCCGCCTACATCGGGGGTTGCGACGGTGCACACAGCACCGTGCGCGGGCTGCTCGGCATCGGGTTTTCGGGCAAGGAGTACGAGACGCACATCTTGCTGGCCGATGTCCGGCTGGCGAATCCGCCGACCGATGGCTTGTCCGCTGCTACGAGCTCCGACGGCGTCATTCTTCTCGTCCCGTTCGGCGACGGATGGTTCCGCGCGATCGCCTGGGACAGGACTCGCGAAGAGGTGCCGCTGCGCGAGGCTGTCCCGCTCAGTGAGATCCGGGACTCGTTCCTGCGCATCGGCAAGACCGACTTCGGCATGAGCGAGATGCGCTGGAGTTCGCGCTTCCTCTCCGAACGCCGCCAGGCGGAGCGTTACCGCGTCGGGCGCGGTTTCATCGCCGGCGACGCCGCGCACGTACATTCACCGCTCGGCGCGCAGGGCATGAACACCGGCATACAGGACGCGATGAACCTGGGGTGGAAGCTCGCTGAAGCGATCGACGGCACCGCACCCGACGGTCTGCTGGACACCTATCAATCCGAACGGCATCGCGTGGGCGCCGAGGTGCTGAAGCTCACCGACGCGTTCAACCAGCTCGTCCTGGGCCGCACCTGGCCGCGCCGCGTGCTGCGCCGCGTCGCAATGACCGCGCTGGTGAACATCGGTCCGGCGAAGCGGATGATGCAAGGCCGCCTGAGCGGAATCGGCATCGGTTATCCGCGACCGCGCGGTGCCGATCCGCTGACGGGGCGCCGAATGCCTGATCTCGACTGCTCGGGCACGCGGCTCTACGAGCTGATGAGGGACGGCCGCTTCGTCCTGCTCACGCGCGCCGGGCTCGACCTCGGCCGCGATGACGTCACTGTGGCCGTCCATGCCGACTCGGAGTTGTCTCCCGCGGTACTGGTTCGTCCGGACGGCTACGTGGCCTGGGCCGGTCAGATGGCCGAAGCCGGTGCCGCGGTGGAGCGTTGGCGGCGAAGCCAGTCCGCGAAGCGGGTCCGGTAGATCGTCGCGCTTCCGCCGGGGACGATGGTGTCGTCATCCAGCAGGGCGTTGAAGTAACGTGCGGCCGGATCGCTGACCACGTCACGCTGATCGCCGGTCGACCGGAGGTATTCGCTGACGAATTCCTCGAAGCGGAATTTTTCGGGCCCACCTATTTCGACGATTCCGTTCACGGGATCGCCCAATGCGGCGGTGACTACAGCGGAGGCGACGTCGGATGCGGCGATCGGCTGGATGAACGCCGGCGACAACCTGACTGTCTTGCCGTGGGTGGCCTCATCGGCGATGGCGCCTGCGAATTCGAAGAACTGCGTCGCGCGCACGATCGTATGTGGAATCGGTGATCCGCTGATCAGCTGTTCCTGGGCGACTTTCGCGCGGAGGTAACCGCTTTGGTCGGTGCGGTCGGCCCCGACAACCGATAAGGCGACGTGGTGGCGGACTCCCGCCGCGGCTTCGGCCTCGAGGAGGTTGCGTGTAGAGGTTGTGAAGAAGTCGAGCACGGCGGTGTCCTCGAACGAGGGAGAGTTCGTCACGTCGACGAGGACGTCGGCGCCGCGGAGAGCTTGGTCGAGTCCGTCGCCGGTCAGGCTGTTGACGCCCGACGAGGGGGATGCGGCGAGCGCCTCGTGGCTTCGTTCGTTCAGAGAACGCACCACCTGCGAGCCGATGAGCCCGGAGCCGCCGATCACAACGATCTTCATGGTCAGTCCTATCTGGTTGCGAGCCGAGAGTCTGTTGCCCGGCCCTGTCACAGGACAAGACCGGGCAGCACGACGATTTGTGACACGTCACCGGCCTTGCTGACGATCACCTTGTATCCGCGTGCAGCTAGTGCGTTCACGGTGTCCTGAGCGGAGCCGCGGGGGAGGGTGCCGCCGCGGCCGGTGCAATCAGTGCGTCTATGAAGATGCCCACGGTGATCGTGCCCGTGACGACGATCAGTGCCACGGCTGTCATGATCCTCGCCACGCCATGCCGCCAGTGCGGCCGACGCTTTCGGTTCGGTCGCTGCACTAGCTATGACAGGGTGGCTCGGCGGTCTGTGACGTGACGTAGCGCACACGTCGCGCGCGTGGCTGAAATTCTCTGTCCGAGAGCGGTTTTGGCCGCCTAACGGACGAGTCCGGAGATGGTTTCGAGCTTATCGGGGTTCAGCACCCACATGATGCGATCGATTCCGTCTGATGTCGCGCTGACGGTGAGCAGCGCGATGACCGCTGCGTCACGGGAGATCAGAACAGCCGCTTTGCCGTTGGCGTCGATCCAGGTGAGCCCGGTACCCGGCCAGAAGCGGGGCGCAAAGGCCTTGAGGTACTTGGCCACAACCGCCTTGCCGACGACAGGTACCCGCGACGCGCCGCGCATGCCGTTGCCGTCGGTGTAACTCACCACGTCATCGGCCAGCAGCTCCTCCAGCGTTGCGAGATCACCGGTCTGAGCCGCTTGGACGAGGGCCTCCAGCAGTCGCCGCTGTTCTGCCAACGTCGTGGGCTCGCGACGTTCGGACACGAGGCGCTTGCGGGCGCGGCTGACGAGCTGGCGTGCGTTCACCTCGCCGATCTGCAGAACATCGGCGATTTGGTTGTAGGGGTACTCGAAGGCCTCGCGCAACACGTACGCGCCGCGCTCTGTCGGCGCCAACTTCTCCAGCAGCATCAGGGTGGCGAACTCCAGCGCTTCTGCGCGCTCGGCTCCGAGTGCGGGGTCGGCACTGGTGTCCACTGGCTCGGGCAGCCATGGGCCGACGTATGTTTCGCGGCGGGCGCGTGCCGACTGCATGACGTTGATGGCCAGGCGCGTGGTGGTGGTCGCGAGATACGCCGCAGGATCTTCCACGACGCTTCGGTCGCAGGTCTGCCATCGAAGCCAGGTCTCCTGCACGATGTCTTCGGCCTCGGCCCGATTTCCGAGCATCCGATACGCGATGCCGAACAGTCGATTTCGAGCCGCGGTGAACTGCGCGGTGGCTCCCTCGAGATCAGCCGCCGTATTCTCGACGTTCGGCACGGCTGCTAACGGTACTCCGGGTCAGTGCGCGGACATTCTGATCGGGATCGCATGGCCCAGTACGCCGATGCCCGCGCCGAGGATGGGCCAGATCGGCCAGAAGTACCACGCACCCGCTGACAATCCGACAGCCAACCACACCGTCAATACGATCACGACCATCGCCAGGTAGGCAGCCAGGTGGATCCGCACGGAGGCGCGGGCGGCGGCACGCCGGGCCGCTCGCCGGCGTGGGTCGTCGCGTCGGAGTTGATGCACGGGCAGGTCGGCGACGAGATCGCGCAACTCTGTTGCCGACTCCGCGGCGTAGGCCGACCGGACCCGGGTGTCGAACTCGGCGAGCTCGAGGTAGCCCTGCGTGAGTGCCTGCCCCAGCAGGTCGGCCGTCTTCTGCCGGTCGCGATCACCGGCACGGGTATCGGTGGGCATAGGCGGGGTCATGGCGTCTCCAATCTAGACATCGACTAGTTCGCTGTTCGTCCAGTGTCAACCCTGAACTAGGCACTGTCAAGATGTTGGGTGCGGTTGAATGACGAGATGGCCGTCGAGAACCGTGTGGTAAGTGCCAGCCGCGACATCAGCGCGCCGGCAGCGAGGATCTTCGCGCTGATCGCCGACCCTGCCAAGCAGCCGCAGTGGGACGGCAACGACAACCTCTCCCGAGCGCCTGAAGGCCAACGCGTCAGCGCGGTCGGCGACGTGTTCACGATGGACTTGACGAACGGCGGAGTGCGCGACAACCACGTCGTGGAATTCGAGGAGGGCCGTCTGATCGGCTGGATGCCGGCCGATCAGGGCGCACCCCCGGCAGGCCATGTCTGGCGATGGGAGCTGCAGCCGGTGGACAGCGACCGGACCCGTGTCACCCACACCTACGACTGGACGGCCCTTACTGACGAGAAGCGGTTCGAGCGCGCGAGGAACACCACTGCCGCGTCGCTGTCACGATCGATCGATCGGTTGGCTGAAATCGCCGAAATTTAGCGGGCGGCGGCGAACGCGCGCAGCGACTCGACCTGCTGCGGGTCCAGCGACGGCCGCACGTTCTCGCGTGCTGCCGCGACATCGGCGGCGGTGACGTCGGCGGCGTCGATCGAGCGTCGCATGGCCGTCAGCGCCGCCTCGCGCAGCAGCGCCACGCAATCTGCCCCGCTGTACCCGTCGAGGTCGTTAGCGAGCGCATCGAGATCGACATCGGCGGCGAGCGGCACTGATTTGCCTGCGGTGCGCAGGATCTGGCGACGCGCATCCGCATCGGGGGGCTCGACGAACACCAGTCGCTCCAGCCGGCCGGGTCGCAACAATGCCGGGTCGATCAGGTCCGGGCGGTTGGTGGCGCCCAGCACGACGACATCGCGCAGCGGTTCGATGCCGTCGAGCTCGGTCAGCAGTGCGGCCACGACCCGATCGGTGACACCCGAGTCGAAGCTCTGTCCGCGGCGGGGCGCGAGCGCGTCGATCTCGTCGAGGAACACCAGCGACGGCGCGGAGTCCCGGGCCCGGCGGAACAATTCGCGTACCGCCTTCTCCGAGGCGCCGACCCATTTGTCCATCAGCTCGGCGCCCTTGACGGCATGCACCGACAACTTGCCCGAGCTGGCCAGCGCCCGCACCACGAATGTCTTCCCGCACCCCGGCGGACCGTAGAGCAACAACCCACGCGGCGGCTGAATACCCAAGCGGGAGAACGTCTCCGGATGCTGCAGCGGCCACAGCACCGCCTCGGTGAGCGCCTGTTTCGTCTCGACCATGTCGCCGACGTCGTCGAGCGTCACCGATCCGACCGAAACCTCTTCGGTGGCCGAGCGCGACAGCGGCCGGATCACCGTCGTCGCGCCGATCAGGTCGTCCT
>JAVHWG010000497.1:0-6170 GCA_032159965.1 Mycobacterium sp. | reverse complement strand
TGGTTGTGTCTACCAGCGGAGTCCTCGGGGCACTGCTGGAGAGCGGGTCGCCGGTGACGTGGTCTGCCAGCGCGCACGGTCGCCTGCTGCTGGCGAAGGTGGCCGTGCTGCTGGCTCTCGTGGCGCTCGGGTGGCGCAATCGCACCATGTGGGTTCCCGCCGCAAGTTCGCACCAGGTCACTGCCCAGCGATCGCAGAGGCGATCGGTCACCGAACTCGGGTTGATGGGTGCCGCGCTGAGCTTGGCTGCGGTGCTTGCGGTGACTGGATAGGTCGGCGCAATAGCCGCTGGCATGATGGGTACCCTGCGAAAAACTGCGAAGGAGCCGCCCCATGGCAGACGAGCAGGACCAACCGGACGATCCGCGCGAGACCAATCCAGCTTCCGCGTCGGAAAAGAAGCCTCCCGGCAAGCGCAGTCCGGCAAAGGCGGCGAAGAAGGCCCCCGCCAAGACGACGAAGAAGGCCGCGCCGGCCGCCAAGCGGGCCCCCGCTGGCGCTGGGAAGGCCGCCGACCCCGGGAAAGCCGCCAAGGACGCCAAGCCGGCAGCCAAGAAGGCCCCACCGAAGGCTGCACCTGCTGAGCCGCCGAGGACGGCTGCTGCGGCGCCACCACCGCCGCCGGCGAGGAATGCTGTTCCGGCGGCGCCCCCCACGCCGCCTGCGTCTGCTTCACCGAAGGTTGCTCAGATGCCGCCGCCCCTTGCCGACGGCGATGGTCAGCGTCCTGTCGCTGCGGCCGAGAAGACCGCGGCCCAGGCCAAACATGCGATCGACACGGCCGGCGACAGCCTCGGTAGCGCGATCACCCGCGTGCCCGGTACCGCAGATCCGCGGATGCGAATCGTCGTCGCGTTGGCGCTGACCTTGCTGGCGATCCTGCTTGTCCGCCGGTTGCGCGGGTCCGACGGCTGACGGCCAGCACCTCGGTCACGTCGATACGCGCTCGTACACGCCGTCGTCGTGGCGGGCGCACGCGGGCACGTAGATTCGGGTTCGTGACTGACCCGGCACATCAGAAAGCCACTGCGGACCTCGTCGACGAGATCGGTCCGGACGTGCGAAGTTGTGACACACAGTTTCGCCAGTTCGGCGGTCAACCGATGTTCGCGGGACCCATCCACACGGTGCGGTGCTTCGAGGACAACGCACTACTCAAGGCCGTGCTGTCGGAACCGGGCCACGGCGGAGTGTTGGTAGTCGACGGCGGCGCGTCGTTGCACAGTGCACTTGTCGGCGATGTGATCGCTGGACTGGGCCACTCCAACGGCTGGGCCGGGATCATCGTCAACGGTGCGGTGCGAGACGCCGCGACGCTGCGCACGATCGACATCGGCGTCAAGGCGTTGGGTACCAACCCGCGCAAGAGCAGCAAGAGCGGCGCCGGCGAACGTGACATCGAGCTCGAGTTTGGCGGAATCACTTTTTTCCCAGGCGAATTCGTCTACAGCGATGACGACGGAATCGTTGTCATCAGTCGATAGCCGACGCCCTCCGGGTCAGCCGGCGACGGCACCGACAGGTGCCTTGTGCCGCGAGAACTGCAGCGCCTCGTCCTCGACCTTGCCGTGCCGGATGAGCCGCAGATCGAGCAGGTAGTTCTGCTTGAGACGCCACGGGGTGCGCGAGCCTGCCTTCGGCAGCCTGTCCAGGGCCCTCAACACGTAACCCGGGGTGAAGTCCATCAACGGGCGCTCCTCGACGGAGTCGCCCGGATGCTGCGGCACCACCGTGTCGTAACCCTTGGCATCCATGTAATTCATTACGCGGCAGACGAATTCGGATACCAGATCAGCTTTGAGCGTCCAGGACGCGTTGGTGTAGCCGATCGTGAATGCCATGTTGGGCAGCCCGGAGAGCATCATGCCCTTGTAGGTCATCATATCCGTCAGGGTCACCGGTACGCCGTTGCGCAATATCGCTGCACCACCAAAGAGCTGCAAGTTCAAACCCGTTGCGGTGATGATGATGTCGGCTGCGAGCTCGTCGCCTGAACTCAGTTTGATCCCCGTGCGGGTGAACCGGTCGATGGTGTCGGTCACGACGTCGGCGTGGCCCTTGCGAATGGTTTTGAAGAGATCGCCATTGGGCGCCAGGCACAGTCGTTCATCCCAGGGGTTGTACTTCGGGCCGAAGTGCTTCTGGACGTCGTAACCTTCGGGCAGATGGCGCTGCGCCATGGTCATCAGCGTCTTGCGCATGAAGTTGGGGAAGCGCCGACTGATCTGGAATACCGCGGACTGATACCCGATGCTCTTCCACCGATTCAGCACGTAGGCGGCTTTGGGCGGCAGCAACTTCTTGGTCCGCACGGCGAACGGGTCGACGTCGGGCAGCGAGCCGATGTAGGTGGGCGACCGCTGCAGCATCGTCACATGTTCGGCACCGGAGTTGGCAAGCGCGGGAATCAGTGTCACCGCGGTGGCACCGCTGCCGATGACGACGACGCGCTTGCCCTGGTAGTCGAGGTCTTCCGGCCAGTGCTGCGGGTGCACGATCGTGCCGTCGAAGTCGTTGGCACCGACGAATTCCGGGGTGTAACCCTGGTCGTAGTTGTAGTAGCCAGTGGTCGCGAACAGGAACGAGCAGGTGATCTCCTCGACCTCGCCGTCTCGCTCAACACGTAATGTCCACTGGTTGGCCGAGTCGGACCAATCGGCGCTGATCACCTTGTGGCGGTACCGGATGTGCTTGTCGATGCCGAACTCTGCGGTGGTCTCCTTCAGGTACGACATGATCGAGGGACCATCGGCGATGGCCTTCTCCGACGTCCAGGGCTTGAAGCGGAAACCCAAGGTGAACATGTCGGAGTCCGATCGGATACCCGGGTACTTGAACAGATCCCACGTGCCGCCCAGGTGCTCGCGCGACTCGAGAATCGCGTAGCGCTTGGTGGGGGAGCGGTCCTGCAGATGCCAGGCGGCGCTGATACCGGAGATACCGGCGCCGACGATGGCGACGTCGAGGTGTTCGGCCATGCCGGCACAGTATCAACATCGTGTCGAGTAGGTCAACAGGGTGTCGATAACCTCGACATAGCGTAAAGTAGCCGCCATGACACCGGCCGCGGTACCTGCCGACCGTGCTGTTCCCAGGGGCCGCCGCTCGTCACGGCCGTCCGGCGACGACCGCGAGGCCGCGATTTTGCGGACGGCCGAGCGCCTGCTCGGCGAACGGCCGCTGACGGACATCTCCGTCGACGACCTGGCCAAGGGCGCCGGCATCTCGCGGCCGACGTTCTACTTCTACTTCCCGTCCAGGGACGCCGTCGTGCTGACTTTGCTGGACCGAGTCATCAAAGAGGCGAACGAGACGCTGGACGGCCTCGCCGAGACGCTGCCGGCCGATCCCGCGCGGGGTTGGCGGATCGGTGTCAGTGCGTTTTTCGCGGCGTTCGGTGCGCATCCTTGGGTTGCCCGTTCGGGTTTTGCGCTGCTCGCATCCCACGCCGACTTCCGCCAGGTCTGGCTGACCCTGATGCAGAAGTGGATCGACCAGACTGCCGCGCTGATCGAGGCGGAACGACGGCGGGGAGCCGCGCCGGACACCGTCGCGGCTGAGGATCTCGCCACCTCGCTGAACCTGATGAACGAGCGTGCCATGCTCGCCACTTTCGCCAACGAACAGCCTTTCGTCGGGTACGACCACGTCGTCGACACCCTGACGCACATTTGGCTGACGAGCATCTACGGCACTGCGCCGCGGTAGATGTCGGTGCGCGATGCGAACATGTGTTCGTGCCGGACACCGCCACGATCCTGCATGCCGATCTCGACTCGTTCTACGCGTCCGTCGAGCAGCGTGACGATCCCGCGCTGCGCGGGCGTCCCGTCATCGTCGGCGGCGGAGTGGTGCTGGCCGCCAGCTACGAGGCCAAGGCCTACGGCGTGCGCACAGCGATGGGTGGCAGACAGGCGCGCCGGCTGTGTCCTCATGCCCTGATAGTGCCGCCCCGTATGTCCGCGTACAGCAGTGCCAGTGATGCGGTGTTCGAGGTGTTTCGCGACACCACGCCGGTGGTCGAGCCGCTCTCGGTCGACGAGGCGTTCCTCGACGTCAGCGGTCTGCGTCGGATCGCGGGTACGCCGGTGAGTATCGCCGCGAGGCTGCGCGCCGACGTGCGCGAGCGCGTCGGGCTACCGATCACGGTAGGGATCGCACGCACGAAGTTTCTCGCAAAGGTGGCCAGCCAGGTGGCCAAGCCCGACGGGCTGCTCCTGGTTCCGCCCGACCACGAGCTCGAGTTCCTGCGACCGTTGCCCGTGCAACGGCTGTGGGGTGTCGGCGCCGTGACCGCCGACAAACTGCATGCCCACGGAATCGAGACGGTCGCAGACGTCGCCGAACTCGGCGAGACGATGCTGGCGTCCCTCGTCGGGGGCGCGATGGGCCGCCAGCTCTACGCACTGTCCCGCAACGTCGACGCGCGTCGGGTGCAGACAGGCGCGCGGCGGCGCTCGGTGGGTGCTCAACGTGCGATCGGTCGCGGCCGTCACAGTGCCGCGGAGATCGATGCGACGGTCGTGACGCTCGTCGACCGGATCACCGGACGGATGCGCGCGGCGGGGCGGACGGGACGCACCATGGTGCTGAGGCTGCGCTTCGATGACTTCGGACGGGCTACGCGTTCGCAGACGCTGCCGCAGGCGACGTCGTCCACGGAACCACTTTTGTCGGCGGCGCGCAGACTCGTCGGCGGCGCCGGTCCGCTCATCGCTGAACGCGGCCTGACGCTGATCGGTTTCAGCGTGGCGAACATCGACCGTCGCGGAGCTCAGCAGCTCGAGTTGCCCTTCGGGACCGGCCGGGCGCCTGACGAACTGGCGCTGGACACCGCCGTCGACGGCGTGCGCCGGCGTTACGGCACCGCCGCTCTTACCCGGGCGGTGCTCCTTCACCGCGATCCCGGGCAGGAAATGCCTCGTTTACCCGATTGACGCGATAAGTGAGCATGACTCCCATGAATGCTGGGTAACCGCGTTACAGCAAACAGGAGGGAACCAGTTCATGCGGGTAACGCGCAAGCAGGCGGAGATCAACCGGCAGCGGATCATCGACAGTGCGATCAAACTGTTCGCCGAGCGAGGAGTCGACGGCGTCGGAGTTGCTGAAGTGATGGGCGATGCCGGTTTCACGCATGGCGGTTTCTACAACCATTTCACGTCGAAGGACGACCTCGTGCTACACGCCTGCAGCACTTCGTTCGCGCGATCTCTGGCTTTGCTACGCAGCGGCGAGCGGCTTGAACTCACGGAGGACAGCGATTTCGGCGCATGCCTTTCGGCGGCGTTGTTGTCTGAATCCTCCAAGGGGGACACCCATCTCACCGCGTTGTACGCCAAGGGCCTCAGCGAACTCCTCGACGTGCTGAGCGATCAGTACGGCGACCGTGACCGTGCGGCGGGTGTCCTGGCACGCGTGGTGGGCGCCAGGGTCATGTCCCGCGCGGTCGACCGCGCGGACCCCGAGCTCAGCGAACAACTGCGCGCCGCAGTGAGCATGAACGGTGATCAGCTGCAGGTCCACTGCAACAGCTGATCGGCCGGCCACGTGTTGATGATCCGTTCGGTCGGCACTCCCGCATCAAGCGCGCGCTGCGCCCCGTAGGCAAGGAATTCAAGTTGGCCGGGTGCGTGTGCGTCGGTGTCGATCGAGAACACGCACCCGATCTCCAGCGCCAGATCCATCAGTCGGCGCGGGGGGTCGCGACGCTCAGGCCGCGAGTTGATCTCCACCGCCGTGCCGTTCTGCTGGCAGGCGGTGAACACCTGCTCGGCGTCGAACTTCGACTCGGGGCGTACCCCGCGGTTGCCCTCCACCAAGCGCCCAGTGCAGTGCCCCAACACGTCGGTGTGCGGGTTTTTCACCGCGGCGACCATCCGTCGCGTCATCGACGCCGCATCCATCGACAGCTTGGAGTGCACGCTGGCCACGACGACGTCGAGCCTCTCGAGCAACTCCGGCTCCTGGTCGAGCGCGCCGTCCTCCAGGATGTCGACCTCGATGCCGGTCAGGATCCGCATCGGGGCCACCGACTCCCGAAGTTCGTCGATGACATCCAGTTGCGCGCGCAGGCGGTCAGGGGACAGCCCGTTGGCGATCTTCAGTCGCGGCGAGTGGTCCGTCAGCGCACAGTATTCGTGCCCCAGCGCGCGGGCGGTCTGCATCAT